>JAJYAX010000252.1 GCA_021779275.1 Deltaproteobacteria bacterium
TGATTGCTTTTCCAAAGTACATATGCTAATTCGCAATCGGTTGTTGTGCAAAATTCGCATAGAATCAGTTAATTGATTACATGGAGTTCAGCCGCCGGCGCCTCAATTTGCTGTGCGGTTTTTTTTTGCACACACAGAGTTTGCCGATCTTTTTTACGGTCGGGTAATTATTCTTCGGTCCCGGCAAGGGACTGTGTACAAAAGGAGTGATCAAATGGCGGAAGGAACGGTAAAGTGGTTTAATGATTCAAAGGGCTTTGGATTTATAGAGCAAGACGGCGGAAAGGATGTCTTTGTCCATTATTCCGCTATTCAATCGGAAGGATTTAAATCCCTTGAAGAAGGCGCCCGTGTGAGTTTTCAAATTGTGGATGGCCCCAAAGGTCCTGCTGCTGACAAGGTCAATAAATTATAATCTTTTTTTCTCCATGAAGGTCCGAGCCCCGCTTTCCGCGGGGCTCCCCCCTTCATCTTTTTTTCTCAATCAGGATATAGGGAAGGTCCTTCACTGTCTTGGCCTTATACATGGCGGAATCGGCATCACGCAGCATATGTTCCGCATTGACATATGCAGGTGAACTCAAGGCCACGCCGATACTGACGGACGTCGTCACCGCGTGCTCCTGCAGGATAAATGGACGATGGAGTCTTTCGTGGATTCGCTGGATGACCATAACCATCTGGTCGCGGGATTTCAGACCATCCAGAAGGATCGTAAATTCATCGCCTCCGAAACGGGCCACGGTATCGACCTCGCGGACCACGTCGAGAAGACATCGCGAGACCTCCTGCAAAAGGGCATCCCCGACGTCATGCCCGAGGGTATCGTTGACTGCCTTGAATCCGTTGAGGTCCATATAAAACACGGCAAAGGTATAATGAGGCTCCCGTACCGAACGGGCAAAGGCGATATCCAGCCGCTCCATGAATTCAACCCGGTTGTACAGCCCTGTCAATGCATCATGACGAGCGTCATAAGCCAATTGTTGCTCGACCTGCACCCGATCCGTCACGTCACGGGCGACGATATAGCAGAGGTTTTCGTCAGGATAGACGGCCAGACTGCAGGACAGCCAGCAGTACGATCCATTTTTGCGACGGAATCGCCCTTCCACCAGGCAGTGTTCACCGGTCTTTATCAGAAGGCTGATCGCATCGACAAACACCCGGACGTCATCCTGATGGATGAAGGAAAACAACCGATTCCGGTAAAATTCCTCGGCCTTGAAGCCAAGGAGCGTCTTCCAGCTTTCATTGAACTGTCTGAAATTTCCGGCATAATCAACAATACCCATCAGATCCATTGAGAGTTGAAAAAAACGTTCACGCTGGATCACCGTCCTCTGCAGATCGAGACTGAGCAAGGCCTGGGAGGCCAATGGCGCAAATCCGCGCAACTGTCGTACATGGGCGGGACTGAAAAATCCGGCCCGGGAGTGAGTAATCACAAGGATCGTCAGGCGGCCTCCATGCAGATTGACATGGAGAGCTGAACGAATGTTTTTCCGGACCGTCTCCGGCTGGCAGCCCCACTCGCTGACACGGTTGATATCAACGGCAACCGGTATGCCGCTCAAGACGCGTTTAAAAACCGTACCGGGTTCCCACCAGGTCCCCTGCAGCCGTTCCAGGGTGGAGACCATGGCCAGCATACGCTGATCATCCTGCATCTGCAGGATAAAGGCATCTTCAAAGTCGACAACGAGATGAAGCGCATTGATCAGATCGAGAAAAAGGCCCTTGTTCTCCAAACTGCAGGAGAGATGCTCGCGCCTCCCCTCAATCGCCTTTGAATGATCCGGGAGTGACATTTCAGGCTTCCTCCCGTCATGAAAACCGGAAGGAGATTTTGAGCCTCGCTGAGGTTTTTTTTTCGGCACTCAAGGCCTCCTGTAACCCTGTCTTTCGATCATCACCTGTGCATGGATGGCCTTCCACAGAGCAACCATCCATGCACCGTAGTTTATCACAAGAGATATGGCCCCACAACAGCTAACCATTTTTTGAACCATCCGGGTATCTCTTCCCCACTTCATCCCTCCCGTCTCTTTTTAAAAAAAGCTTCCTCTGCCTTGTATTCGAGAATGATCGGTTCTACTATTTGTCTGGTTTTGCAGAACAGACCGCAAGTACTGAGGCAGACGGCGCGCTGGCATTTCCATGACCGCTTTCCCGTGCATGCACTTTTAATTTCATCAGTGGCGTGTCAACCGGGAGCTGACTTCAAAAATTTCCATCCGCCCTTTAGCAAGGCAATTTTTCGTAATTTATTGCAAAAGGAGAAATCCCTATGATCCATGTTGAAAATCTGTCGAAATATTATGGCGATTTTTGCGCTGTGGACCAGATCAGCTTCGACATCGAACGAGGTGAAATCGTTGGCCTTCTCGGACCTAACGGTGCAGGAAAGACCACGACCCTGCGAATGCTTACCGGATACTTCAGACCTACTTCCGGGTCTATCCATGTCAAGGAATATTCCATCGAAGACAATGCCCTGCAGATCAAAAGGCTTATGGGATATCTCCCGGAATCAGCCCCGCTCTACCACACCATGCTTGTTTATGATTACCTCCAGTATATCGCCAGCATACGTGGTCTTGACAAAGAAAAGAGACGAGGAAGGATAATGGAACTCGCCGATCTCTGCAGTCTCGATCAGATCATGCACAAAAGCATCAGCGAACTCTCCAAGGGCCTGAAACAACGGGTAGGCCTGGCGCATGCAATGATGGATGACCCCGAGATACTGGTCCTGGATGAGCCCACCTCCGGTCTCGATCCGAACCAGATCGTCGAGATCAGGGATATCATCAAGGAGATCGGGAAAGAAAAAACCGTTATTCTTTCCACCCACATCTTAAGCGAGGCCGAGGCCACCTGTGATCGTCTGGTCATCATCAATAAGGGGAAGATCGTCGCCGATGACACCACCAGGGCGCTCAAGCAGCGGGCGAACGAGGAGTACACCCTGCACGTCTCCTTCAAAGGGGCCGAACTGTCGGAGGTTGAAAAAAGTCTGTCGCCGATAAACGGCATCAAACGGATCAGACAGACCGAAACCGACGAAAAACAGATGCTGCATCTCAAACTGACCTGTTTTTCTGACCATGATATCAGAGGGAACGTCTATGCCGCGATCAGAAAGACTGACTGGGAGCTCATGGAGTTTTACCGGGAAACGGAAAGCCTGGAAAACATATTCCGCGAATTGACAACGGAGGTGGTCTAATGCAAATTGTTCACATAGCACGGAAGGAGCTGAAGGACTACTTCATCTCGCCGATAGCCTATATCGTCATTGCGATTTTTCTGCTGCTGATCGGCTGGTTTTTCTTCGCCACCTTTTTTCTGGTGGGCCAGGCCAGTATGCGGAGTTTCTTCAGCCTCCTGCCCGCCATCTTTTCGTTTATCATCCCGGCCGTGACCATGCGGCTTTTCTCCGAGGAGTTGAATATCGGCTCCTATGAAACCCTCTTGACCCTGCCGGTTACCTTCAACGACATTATCATCGGCAAATTTCTGGCCGGCGTCCTCTTCATCGGGGCGATTCTTCTCTCCACCCTGTCCTATCCGCTGATCATCGCGGGCCTCGGCGATCTGGCCTGGGGGCCTGTTATCGGCGGCTACCTGGGCGCAATGCTCCTTGGGGCGGCCTTCACCGCCGTGGGGATCTTCGCCTCTGCGCTTACCCGCAACCAGATCATCGCCTTTATCGTCGGCACTATCATCTGTTTCGGGTTGACCTTGCTGAACAACATGCTCTTTCTCTTCCCTGATACACTGCTGAAGGCCGTAGCCTTTTTCGGCGCCTCCACCCATTTCGAAAACATTGCCAAAGGGATCATCGATTCCAGGGATATTCTCTATTTTATCAGTATCATGGTGGTTGGACTATTCGGCGCTAACCTGGCCATGCAGAATCGCGGCAAGTATCTTAAATTTATTGTCTATATTGTTGTCATCGTACTGGTGAACATGGTTGGCTCGACACTCTTTTTCAGAATCGACCTGACCCGGGACGGGATATACTCCCTTTCTCCGGAAAGCAAGCAGGTCGTCTCGACCCTGACGGAACCCCTGACCATCAAGGTTTTTTTCACCAAAAACCTCCCTCCTCCC
>JAJYAX010000253.1 GCA_021779275.1 Deltaproteobacteria bacterium
AATGCCGTGAAGCTGGCCTGTGACATGGTCGTGATCTCCGATACCCATCTCTATGACGAACAGACGCCTGCGATCTGCACCTCCCTGCGGGGCTTGTGTTATATGGAGGTCAGGGTCCAGGGGCCGGCGGCGGATCTGCATTCCGGTATCTACGGAGGGGCCGTCCAGAACCCGGCCAATGCCCTCTGCCGGATAATCTCCCGCTTGAAGGATGAACAGGGGAGGGTGCTGATACCGGGGTTTTATGATGACGTGCTCGCTGTCGGCGAGGAGGTCAGGGATGAAATGCGCCGGCTTAAACATACCGATGAGGCCTTAAAAAATGAGACCGGGGTCGGTGCGGTGTTCGGTGAATCGGGGTATACCTCACTGGAAAGGATGTGGGTCCGGCCGACCTGCGATGTAAACGGGATCTGGTCGGGCTATACCGGTCAGGGGGCCAAGACCGTCATTCCGGCCGTCGCCGCGGCCAAGGTTTCCATGCGCCTTGTTTCCAACCAGGATCCCAAGAAAATCGCCTCGGCCTTCACTGCCTATGTGAAAGACATCTGCCCGGAAGGGGTGAGTGTGGAGGTGCGCTCCCTGAGTGGAGCTGCGCCGGTGGTGCTGCCTCGTACTTCTCCCCTGATTCGTGCCGGGAAGACAGCCCTTGAGAAGGGGTTCGGGTCCGAGGCGGTCTTTATGGGCGATGGCGGCTCGATCCCCATCGTCGGCGCCTTTCAGGAGTATCTGCAGGTCCCTGTGCTCCTCCTGGGGTACGGGCTGCTCGTTGATAATATCCACTCTCCCAATGAGCGATTCAAGATAGCGCATTATTACAAAGGGATACGGACAACCGCCCTGCTTCTTGAGGAGGTCGCCGGTCTTCCGGCCGCCCCTTGACGATCAGGGGAGATCAACTTTGAATTCGCCGGTCATTTTTTCTTGAGTATTCTTCAATTGCCTGTTAATCAGAAGAGACGGGAGTTGTGAATGATCTCAGTAAGGTGTTGACGTCCTGCTTGAAGGTGTTGACGTCCTGCTTGAATTCAGGGTGTCGTGCTGGGGTGGTGGACTGTAATGTAGGAAAAAGACCGGAAGATCCATTTGAAGGAGGATGTGCTATGACGAAATACGTATGCGATATCTGTGGCTATGTTTATGATCCGGCCGTGGGAGATGCCGATAGCGGTATCGAGCCGGGAACCTCCTTTGCGGATCTTCCCGATGATTGGGTCTGTCCGGTGTGCGGAGCGAGTAAGGACGATTTTTCCCCTGAGGCGTAAAAAGACGCCAAGCCTGAAGAAATATGCATGAAAGAAAGATCAGATAAAGATGCCATCGATCCCCTGCATGTGCTGGTCGTGGATGATGAGCCCATTATCCGCGAACTGCTCCAGGCGATGCTTTGCAATATGCAAGTCTCCGTTACCCTTGCCGGAAATGGTGTCGAGGCCCAGCGGAAGATCCTTTCCGGTTCGTATCAACTGGTGATCACTGATATCAATATGCCGGAGATGGACGGAATCGCTTTGCTCCGGTGGTTGAAGATAAAAAAGCCGGATATCGACATCGTGGTGATGACAGGGTATGATCTCACCCGGGACATGCTCAAGACCATAGGTGATACGGCGATGGAATGTTTTGTCAAACCGCTGGAGCCTGTGAAGGTTCATGCCGCAGTTCAGCACTGCCGTGCGAGGATCCGGTTGCGGGATAACATGCGCTAGTGTTCTCGACGTCTTGACAGGTACCTTTTTTGCCGGATTTCCGCCTTCCGGCGGATCGTTTTTCCCCGCTTTTGAACCTTTGTATTCCCGCCTTTATGGAACATTTTCCAACATTTTTCGGGGCTTGAGTTAAACCCTCATTCATCTTGAAATTTCTACCACATGTTGTAGTTTGTGCTTGAGCATGTAATAAATGTGGTGTATAAGCTAAGCACTGACGCTACCGATGCGTTGGCGCTGCCATGGGGCTGACAGCAAAGAAGGACAGCTTGTATGAAGTGTCCACATCAGATCTTCCCGTCCGGGTCGGGAATCGTATTCTTCAAACAGATTAGACTAAGAAGAGGTGTAAATGGCTCCTGATTTGACCAAACAGGTATTGACTGCTACCGCCGAGACAGTGCTGGCCAGGCGGTATTATCTGAAAGACGCAAGCGGCAAACCGATTGAGACCTGGGAGACCCTTTGCCGCAGGGTTGCCGATGCCGTTGCCGGAGTGGATGAAAAGCTGGGTGGTTGCGAAGAGCTTCGTGAAAGTTTCTTTGATCTGATTTATCATATGGATTTTCTTCCTAATTCCCCCTGCCTGATGAATGCCGGAACGGATCTCGGCCAGCTTTCCGCCTGTTTCGTTCTGCCTATTGAGGATTCCATGGATGGCATTTTTACGGCCATCCGGAATGGGGCGCTGGTTCACAAGACAGGAGGCGGCACCGGCTATTCCTTTTCCCGGTTGCGGTCGAAAAATGCTGCGGTTCGCTCAACCCAGGGGGTTGCCTCGGGGCCGCTCTCCTTTGCGGCTGTCTTTGACGCGGCCACCGAGACCATCAAGCAGGGTGGGAAAAGGCGTGGCGCGAATATGGGGGTGTTGCGTGTCGATCACCCCGATATCATGGATTTTATAAGCGCCAAGGAAGAGCAGGATAAATTCAACAACTTCAATTTCAGTGTTGCGGTCACGGACGCCTTCATGCAGGCGGTTGAGGAAGACGGCGAGTATGACCTGATCGAACCGTCGACCAAAGAGGTTGTAACCAGCCTGAAGGCCCGTGAGGTCTTTGATAAGATCATCGATCTTGCCTGGCATAACGGTGAACCGGGCGTGCTTTTCATCGATGCGGCCAACAAAGCGAATATGACCCCGCAGCTCGGCCAGTTCGAGGCCACCAACCCCTGCGGCGAACAGTGGCTTCTGCCCTATGAAAGTTGTAATCTGGGTTCCATAAACCTGGCAAATTTCGTGATCCAGGGCGCCATCGACTATGACCGGCTGAAGAAAACGGTCCGTACCGCCACTGTCTTCCTGGACAACGTTATCGACTGTAATCGTTTCCCCATCCCCGAGATAGGTGAGATGACCCTGAAGACCAGGAAGATCGGCTTGGGTATCATGGGGCTGCATGACATGCTGATTCAGATGGGCATCGCCTATGGCGGCGAAGAAGGCAGGGAGCTGGCGGCCGGCGTCATGGCCTTCATCCGGGAGGCCGCGGAAGAGAAGTCCGTTGAGCTGGCCGGGCTGAAAGGAGCCTTCCCCGCCTATGACCCGAAGGCCAACAATTATAAACCACGCCGGAACGCGGCGCTGACCTCCATCCAGCCCACCGGGACGGTGTCGATGATTGCCGACTGCGCCTCGGGCTGTGAGCCGTATTTTTCCATCGTCGCGGTAAAAAACGTGATGGATGGGGACCGTCTCATCCTGGTGAATAAATATTTTGAAAGGATTGCCCGGGAAGAGGGTTTCTATTCGCAGGACCTGTTGAGCCAGGTGGCCGATTCCGGGACCGTACTCGGACATCCGGAGATCCCGCAGAAATGGCAGGATGTTTTTTGCACCGCTCAGGATATCCGGCCTGAGGATCATATCCGCATGCAGGGTATCCTGCAGCAGAACGGCGTCGACAGCTCCATCTCGAAGACCATCAACCTTCCCGGCAATGCAACCCGGGAACAGGTGAAGCTTGCTTATCTGATGGGCTACCAGCTGGGCTGCAAGGGACTGACCGTCTACCGTGACGGTTCCAGGGATTCTCAGGTCTTAAGCGCGAAGGAGCCTTCGCCTCCGCAGACGGCAACAGTCTCCACTCAGGGGCCGGTGAAACGGAATCTCCCCGACAAGCTGGACGCCAAACGCTACCGGGTCAAGGACCAGGCGCAGAAATCGGTCTATATCATTGTCTGTTTTGACGAGGATGAAAAGCCGATGGAGGTCTTTGCGAAGTTTCCGTTCGATAACCGTGTCGACCTGAAAGACAAATCAACCATGTGGACCACGACCTGCCGACTGGTCTCGCTCGCCCTCAGGTTTAATGTGCCCATGGACGAAATTATCAAGCAGCTTGATCGTTCAAGTGGACATATGCTTGATCTTCCCGCCCAATTAAGTAAACTG
>JAJYAX010000254.1 GCA_021779275.1 Deltaproteobacteria bacterium
TGAAATTGAACAGCCGGTGCGTGAAAAGGGGGAAAATCCCGCCGGCCAGCAAGATCCCAAGAGCTATGAAAAAAGTTTCCATCGGTTCCCATTAACAAAATATTTTCAAAGTGCTCGTGGTTTCAAAACCTTTTGAGCACCAAGGTTCAGATAAATGACCGGAGAGATCGTGTCGCCTCTACCACCATCGGCCCGTAATCCGGCGATCAACGCCCTTCACATTTCCTTGCAGGAACGGTGATCTACGACGGACCGGCGGCAAAACTGCTATCACTTATCAGACGGCAGATACTTTGTCAACGGGCAATCTTCACACCCTGCCTGGGGCAGATCCGTTCCCTCATGGACCTTTTTCGTTATGGCTGCAACAGCCGATTTGCTGTCGGCATAGATATTTTCCCTGCCGATCTGGTGGGTAAGACCCGTGCGGTCCATGACGGCGACGACCTGCCCCTTGATGCCGCACATTGCAAAACCAAGGCCGGCGCTGTGCATTCCCTTGCAGAGCATCGCCAGCGCCTCTTCGCCGGAGGCGTCCATATCGTTGATGCCGCGGGCATCCAGCAGCACATAGCGCAGGTCCGGCCGGTCCGTCCTGAACTTGAGGACCTGTTCATCCAGATAGCTGGCATTGGCAAAGAACAGGGCGCCGTCAAACCGCACCACGGCTATATGGCGGCAGCCTTTCAGGCGGTAATGCTCGGCGCAGGTCAGCACATTCTCTTCGTTTAGAGACAGGCTGGCCACGACCGGGCGCATGGACTTATAGAGAAACACCGACATCGAGAGCACAACGCCCACCATGATGCCCTTATCGAGATGCGGGGCGAAGTAGAGGGTGATCATGAAGCTCAGGATGGAGATGGCCCCATCATACCACTGGGCCTTCCAGGCATGCTGAAAACCTTTGATATTGATCAGCCCGATGACGGCCATCATGATAATTGCAGCCAGCACCGCCTGGGGAAGATGATAGAGCAGGGGCGTGAAGAAGAGCAGGGTAAGGACCACGACAAAGGAGGTGACCACCGAGGAGATCCCTGACACAGCGCCTGCCTGGAGATTGACGGCCGAGCGGGAAAAGGAGCCGGAAACCGAATAGCTGGAGCCGACGGAACCGATCATATTGGCCAGCCCCTGGCCGATCAACTCCTGGTTGGGATCTATTTTCTGACCCGTCTTGGCGGCCATGGCCTTGGCAATGGCAATGGCCTCCATGAAACCCAGCAGTGAGATAATGACCGCGGTCGGCAGGAGTTTGAAAAAGGATTTCACCGACAGCGCCGGAACGGTGAAGGCGGGCAATCCTTTGGGAATTTGGCCGACAACGGCGCCGCCGCCGACAACCTTCATCTTCGCCAGGGTAAGCGGAGAATTGCCCACCTTCAATCGCCAGACATTCCCGTCGGAGGAGGTGCCGGCCGGGACGGAGCCCTTGCTGAAGAAGGTGTAGCCTTTGTCATTTTTCACCCCCTCAAACTTCATCAGTCTGAGGTCGGCGCGGAGTGTATTGAAATGTTCCTTCTGCTCATCCATCTTGGCAGTCAGGATCTGGACCTGGCTTTCAAGGGTTATCAATTCGATGGATTTCCCGCCATGCCCGCGGCCTTTTTGGGCGGCAACCTCCTCGTCGATCTTGCCCCCCAGCGTCTTTCTTTCCACCCCAAGGGATTTAGTAGTCTCAATTATACTATTGAATTGATCGACCTTTTCCTTTAATCCGGCGGCATTGAAGGCGGAAATATCCACCTGAACATCCTTGTTGAAGCCGGTAAAATACGAGAGAAGGGTCGTGACGACAACCGCCACCAGCACATTCGGTATCCGACGGTCGATTTTTCGTAAAACAACCATGATGAGTACGGCGCCTATCCCATAGCACAGGGTCGGGACATGGGTATAGTCAAGAGCCGCCCGGCAGACCCGGATCATCGTCTCGTAGTGATGTGTGGCCTCGTTGACATCCACCCCGAAGAACTTCGACAACTGGGAGGTGGCGATGATGATGGCGGCGGCATTGGTAAAACCGTTCACAACCGGATGGGAAAGAAAGTTGACCACCAGACCGAGACGGAGCACTCCGAGGGAAAACTGGAAGACCCCGACCGTAAAGGCCAGGACGATGGAATAGGCGATAAATTCCGTTGAACCGGCGGTCGCCAACGGCGCCAGAGAGGCAGCCGACATCAGAGATACGACGGCAACCGGCCCCGTTGCCAGTTGCCTGCTGGAGCCAAACAGGGCCGCCACCATGGGAGGCAGGAAGGCCGCATAGAGTCCGTAATAGGCAGGAAGGCCCGCCAACTGCGCATAGGCCATCGATTGGGGGATCAAAACCAGGGCGACAGTAATACCGGCCAGGAGATCGATTCTGAACTTGCCCGCATCGTAGCCTTTAAACCAGGAAAGAAAGGGAAACACGTAATAAAGCATAAGGACACCTCGGATGTTCTATGTTTTAAATATGTTAACACCCCTACTCAAGAGCGGTCGACATTGTTGATCAATGCCTCCATGCCGCACCGTTCTCTTAAGAAAGGGCATATCAATTTCAGGGCTGGACAGTACAACCACCGGCGCCGTTCGGACTCTCTTCGGCAGGTGACTTTTCGCGTCAGCGAATCCTTCACCTTGATGGTCAGGATTTGGGATGACCGTGGAGCAGAACCTCGAACAGGATGTTCGAGATACAGGAAAGAATCGATTTCCAGAGGCAATGGACAAAATATCGCTTGAGAGGAGAAAAGACACAACTGCCGACCGTTCATTACCATCAAGAAGAGACCGCCGGAAACCCCGGCGACAGCCAGGAACCGGACCAACGCACTCTCTGCTCATGGTTTATTTTTAAAGTTAAAAAATCAGCTCGAAAAGATTTTTTGCAATGTACGCCGTTAACCGTATCAAGCAGGAATTTCCACATCCCTTACCGCAGGGTATCAATTCAGCAGACTTTCACTTTTTTACTAAAAAAGTCAAGAGAAAACAATCTGAAAGAGACCAATCACCGCCCTGAATACGAACGTAGAGGATGATAGGATTTTCAAATTACAATCCTATAAATATTCTGTTATCAAGATCTTACTCTTTTGACACCCGAACGTGGGCGAATCATGCAGAAAAAGAGAACGTTGCATTGCGCAACAGCAACAAAGCGCAACACATCGAAAAGGAGCCTTCCATCAAGGGAAGGATACAAATTATTCGCTGAAATATTCAACTCATACATCGTATTTCACCACGGCTCCCGGCTGGGATCGAGAAAGGAAATATCGCGGGTGACTGCTCTGCAACATATGTTACATACCGTAACGGTAATCCTGCTCATTTTAAAAATTATTTTTAACGGCGATCACTTCCTGTCCTTAAAATGCAGGCGCTTTTCAGGTCATGCTCCTTATGTCCGCCAGGCTCACTCTCCTTACCGGAAAAGTCCGAGAGCAGGAAAATAGCATCCTTTACCGGTTATAACGCCAGTGACGCGAGTCCAATAATCCCGAAAGCATCCCCCGCCTCTTGACGGCCGGAAAATCTCTCACGTCCCGGATACAATCGCTGCAGAGTGCAACGTTGCAATAATCTTCTTGCCAAAACCCTCTTGGTTTGCTCTGATTATAGTGTCCCGGCGCTATAACCTCCGCCACCTCCGGAGCACGAGGTCAGCCAACTCCTTGTGGTCTTACGCAATAAGGAAGCTCAAGAATGGAGAAAAACAACCGTATCCTGATCGTTGATGATGAGCGAATCAATCTGGAAAACATCAGCCATATCCTGCTTCAGGAGGGCTATGAGATTACCACGGCCAGTAACGGCCGCTCCGCCATTGAAAAGATTGAGCAGGATTATTTCGATCTGATCATCACCGATCTGAAGATGGGCGATGTTGACGGAGTTCAGGTTATGGTGGCGGCGAAAAACCGGCTGCCGGACGCCGAGGTCATTGTTATCACAGGTTATGCCACCGTGAATGCGGCGGTTGAGATAATGGCCAGCGGCGCTTTCTACTTCCTCTCCAAACCGATCAAGCTGCACGAACTCCTGCTGCTCGTCAAAAAAGCCCTGGAAAAAGGAGCCCTAAAAAACGAGATA
>JAJYAX010000255.1 GCA_021779275.1 Deltaproteobacteria bacterium
AAAGCTTCGGCTCGCTGCCCGCACTGCTGCGGAATCTTTCAGAGGCGGGGCGGTGGCCGGAGATTCAAGAGAAGGCCCATACGGTAAAAGGTGTGGCCGGGTATCTCGGCGCCTCCGGCCTGATGGAGGCGGCGCAAAAGCTGGAGATTGCGCTGAAGAACAACCGGCGGGAGGAGGCAACGAACCATCTCGTTTCCCTGATCACCGCACTCGATACCGTCCTCTCCTCTCTCGCGGCGCTTCCCGCCCAGGAAGAGGACGCTCCCGTCCGGGACAGGAGGACTCCGGAAAGAGATATCGATGGCGAAGAAGCTGGAAGATCGAGGCAGGTGCTCGTTGGGCGATTGGGCATCGAGACCGAGGATCCGCTGCAGCTTCTCATTGCCTCCTTAAAAAGAGGAGAGTTGACCGCAGAGGAACAGTTGGCCGAGGTTACGGTCCTGCTGGCGGATGCCGGGCTCGATGAACACCTGAAAACGATTGCCGCACTGATTGATGACATAGAGTATGAAAAGGCTGCCGAAGTGGCGGGTGGCCTGCTGGGCATGATCCAGCAGGGCCGGGAGAACTGATAATGCCGCAGAAGGCCCGCATCCTGATTGTTGATGATGAAAAGATGAACCTGAAGGTCCTGGCCGACCTTTTGAAGGATGAGTATGTCCTGGTGCTGGCCACCAGCGGGAAACAGGCCTTGCAGCATGCCTTTGGAGACTTCCCTCCCGACCTCATACTGCTTGATGTCGTCATGCCGCGGATGGGAGGACACGAGGTGATCAGGGCGCTGAAAAACAATGACAAGACCAATAACATCCCGGTTATTTTCGTCACGGCCCTTGACTCCATTGAGGATGAAGAGCACGGGCTGAAACTGGGAGCGGTGGATTATATTACCAAACCCTATTCCCCGCCGATTGTCAAAATACGCATCCGGAATCACCTGCGCCTGGTCCATCAGTACAGGTTGCTGGATCAGTTGGCGCATCTGGATGGTCTGACGGAAATTCCAAACCGGCGGCGTTTCGAAGAGGTCTTCCAGAAGGAATGGACACGATCAGCCCGAAACGGCATCCCCTTCTCTCTGGCAATGATTGATGTGGATTTTTTCAAACAGTATAATGATCATTACGGCCATGCCATGGGGGACTTTACCCTGCAGAAAATAGCCAAGGCGCTTGCCGGCAGCCTGAAACGGCCGGCGGACCTCATCGCCCGCTACGGAGGCGAGGAATTCGTCATGATCCTGCCGGAAACAGATGCAGCCGCTGCAATGGTAGTGGCTGAACGTTCGCTGCAGAGGGTGGTTGATCTGAACATCCCCCACCAGTTTTCGCAGGCTGCCGACCATGTCTCGATCAGCATCGGGCTTGCAACCATCACCATAAATGCCAAAATCCTGCCCCAGACCTTTTTGATGACCGCCGATCAGAACCTGTATCTGGCCAAACAAACCGGTCGCAATCGCATAGTCGGCAGCCTGATCGGCCAATGATTCTTTACACGCAAAGACACTCACCTCGCTAATTCTTCCCTATGGAGCACTTATGCCTAAGACCACGACCCTACTTCTTGCTCTCTTTTTAAGCAGTCTCTCTTTTTCTCTGGTTTCATGCGGGCGTCCGCTGGGAAGGCCGCAAATGACATTCTGCGGGGAGTTCACCGACATGGTCTCCAAAAAGATGCCGATGCCCTACAAGGAATTCATCAAGCTGACCAACGGTGAAGGGCAGCCCTCGGGATTAGACATCCGTCCCGATCCTTACCGGCATTGGGACGGCATGTCGGGTGACACATATACATCGTCCTTGAATGTCCAGATCGTCCACGAAAAGGGAGAGGATTGGGTAAAAGGCGGGATGGTCACCTGTCCGGATAAAAGAATGATTGGATTTGGAGACTGGGACGGCAGCAGTAAATAATCCCTCTTCATAAAGACGACTTCGACATGTCCGGAATGCTCACCCTGTTTATCAATGTATTCCTCAAGATCTTCATGATCTTTACACCTTTTTTTGTCATGTCGGCCTTTCTGTCGCTCACCAAGGATGAATCGCAGGCCGAGCGTCAGAGGATTGCCATAAAGGTGACACTGGCAATCGCGCTGACCTGCTTTGCCCTGTTTCTGTTCGGCGCCTATATTTTCGCCCTCTTCGGCATCACCCTCGACGCATTCCGCATCGGCGCAGGGGCGGTGCTGTTTCTCTCGGCGGTCTCAATGATCCAGGGCAAGGCGACGGTCTCGCCGCAGGAGTCCAAAGAGGATGTGGCCGTGGTTCCCCTGGCAATTCCTATCACCGTCGGCCCCGGCACCATCGGCGCCCTGCTGGTCATGGGCGCCGGTCCCGACACCTTCCCCGAGAAGGTTGTCGCCAGCCTTGCCCTGCTCTGCGCCATCCTCTCGGTCGGGGCGCTGCTCCTTGTCGCCGGCCGGCTGGAGCGCTTCCTCGGCCAGCAAGGCCTGACAATACTCACCAAGCTCACCGGCCTCTTCGTTTCGGCCATTGCCGCACAGATTTTCTTCACCGGGCTCAAGAACTTCCTCCGCTAGGAGTCTGCCGGATTATGTCCTTTTTCCCCCTCCCTTCGTTAAAGTCGAAAAAATTATCCTCGGAATATTATTTTGACGCATACCGTTGAAACTATCCTGCCAGGCGGGGTCCTAGAACACCCGGCAGGGCGTCACGGCCGGCAAAATCCAGCCCCGGTGATCGGCAGGTCATGACGGCACGTAGACCGCGAACCCTCGCGGCGGGGCAAAGATCTGGGTCCAGCCTCCGCCGTCGGCATGCTGGTCCAGGGGCCGGGCCAGGTCGCGTCCCCACCAGGCGGCGCAGGACAGCTGCGTGTTCGGCCACTGTGTCTGCACCCAGACGCCGCGCCAGGCGGCAGGGTCGGTATTGATCACCGCCACCAGGCCCTTCCGGCCCTGGTAGCCCTGGCGTTGGACGATATAGAGATGGTCGTCGCTGTAGAGCAGTCGTGTGCCGCCGCCTGCGTAATCCCGGTGTATCCGGCAGAGCGCGTCGATTCCGTGGGGGCTGCCGGAGAGGGCCAGACCGTAGGTGTAATAGTCCTTCCAGAAGATGCACGGCGCACCCTCATGGGTCAGGATATAGGCATAGGCAAGCAGCTTGTCGTTGACGATGGGCTGGCTGCGGTCCGTGTCGTGGTTGTCGCAGAAGGTTACCGCGTTCATCGGGACATCCCCATTGAGGCCGCTGCCCCAGAGCCTGCGCATATCAAAGCAGGCATTGTCGCACATCTCGCGCAGGGCATAGAAGAGCGGGAAATCGAAGGCCGAGCACGACCAGCGCATAGAGTCAAGATAGGCCTTGATGGCGTCCTTGCCGCCGTCCCAGTACTCGACCACCCCGAAACATTTCTGCCACTCCTGGATGCTCTGCACGATCCAGGAATCGTAGTATTTGACGGCATCGTACCGGAAGGCGTCATAGCCGATCCCGGCCTGCCGGTCCTTCAGGTAGCGGATATATTCCATGACCCCCAGATAGGTGTAGGGGTTGTCATGGCAGAGGTCGGGAAGATCGTAGCCTTCCAGGTCGCCATAGAAGGCGCCGGCGTCGGCCGATGAGTATTCGCAAGGGTGAAAAAACGTCCAGTCGCGGGGAAATTTGCCGGATTTGGGGGTGTATTTGGTCGTCAACTCCCTGCCGGTGAGAGGGTTCACCTCCTTGCCGTCGCCGATATCGCAGTGATTCAGCACCGCGTCGGCGATGACCATCATCCCCTGGTCGTGGGCTGTCTGAATGAGTGTCTGCAACTCGGTTGTGGAGCCAAACCAGGTCTTGACCCCGCCTTTCTGGTTGAACTCGCCGTGATCGTAATAGTCATAGGGCGCATAGCCCATGCTGTCCACATGGCTTGATTTGGCCGACGGCGGCAGCCATAAACCGGTGATTCCGATACCGGCAAGGGCCGGTATCGTGGTCCGCAGATGGTTCCACCATGTACCCTCTTTTTCCTCGGTCCGAGGGCAGTCCCAGTAAAATGCCTGCATCAGTATCATAATGGCGCTCCTTGCTGTTGAGGTGATTGGAAGGGGGAGGGGAAAACAAAGACGACTGTTG
>JAJYAX010000256.1 GCA_021779275.1 Deltaproteobacteria bacterium
GGCTGGTCTATGGGGATGGCGCCAATATGAATGCGATCATGGGGATGGTCGACCTGAAGAAATGCGGCCTTGATATCGTGCATCTGAATCTCCATAAGACCTTTTCGACGCCGCACGGAGGCGGAGGGCCGGGGGCCGGTCCGGTCTGCGTGGTCCGGCGCCTGGAAAAATATCTGCCCGTTCCCCGGGTGGTTAAGGATGACAAAGGCTACCGCCGTGACTACAATTACCCCGATTCGGTGGGCCGCGTGCATGCCTTCCACGGCAACTTCGGGATCCTGGTCCGGGCCTACAGCTATATTCTGTGCATGGGGGCTGACAATCTGAAAAAGGCAAGTCAGCTGGCGGTCCTGAATGCCAACTACATCAAGGAAAAACTGAAAGGTGCACTCCATCTCCCCTATGACCGGCCCTGCATGCATGAGTGTGTGTTCTCCGACAGGGAACAGCATGAACAGAAGGTGTCGACCCTGGATATGGCTAAACGGCTGATGGATTTCGGCTTTCATCCTCCGACCATCTATTTCCCGCTGGTGGTCAGCGGGGCGATCATGATCGAACCCACCGAGACCGAGAGCAAGGATGATCTTGATCGCTTTATCGAGGCCTTCCGGGAGATTGTCCGGGAGGCCCGGGACAACCCGGAGATCCTGCATGCGGCACCCCATCTCTGCAAGGTAAAGAGGCTTGATGAGACGGCCGCCGCCAGACACCCCTGTCTTACCGGTTGTTGAGCTGCGGATGAAGGCCTTCTTTGCAGACCTTGGGATCATGGAGTACGGAAAGGCCCATGCCCTGCAGCTGGATCTGGTGGAAAAAAGAAGGACGGGTGAGCTGGCTGCCGATATCTTTCTGCTCACCGAGCACCCGGCTGTCTTTACCCTGGGACGCCGGGGGGGGAGGGAGAACCTGACGGTCCCGGAGGCCTTCCTGCGGCGGAAGGGTGTGGCGCTTCTCCCTGTGGAACGGGGAGGAAATATCACCTATCACGGACCGGGCCAGCTGGTGGTCTATCCGATTATCCGGCTGAAGACCGCAGGCCTCACCGTCACCGACTATGTCTGCCGCCTGGAAGAGGTGATGATCCGGCTCAGTGCGGACTATGGGGTGGAGGCGGTCCGGGATGCGCGCAATCGCGGGGTCTGGACCGGCGGGAGGAAGCTCGGCAGCGTCGGGATCGCCCTTCGTCATGGGGTGGCCTTTCATGGCCTGGCTGTGAATGTCAATCCCTCTCTTGAGGCCTTTTCCTGGATACACCCGTGCGGACTGATGGATGTCCGGGTAACCTCGCTGGCTCGGGAACTGCAGAGGGACCTGCCGATGGAGGAGGTGAAAGAGAGGCTGGAGGGACATCTCGCCCAGGTCTTTAAGCGGGATTTCAGCATGATGGATCGTGAGACGGGGATTTCTGAACGAGATGATTGATATGACAGACAGGCAAAGGCCTGCCGGAAAGCCCGGTTGGCTGAGACGCAGGCTGCCCTCCGGTCCTGAATATGAAAGACTTCGCAGACTCCTGCAGGGGCGGGGCCTGACCACGGTCTGTCAGGAGGCCCAGTGCCCCAACCAGTTCGAGTGTTATGCCGGGGGGACGGCGACCTTCATGATTCTGGGCAGGAGATGCTCCAGAAACTGCGGGTTCTGCGCTGTGGGCCATGGCCCTGATGGTCCACCGGACCCGGAGGAACCGGCCCTGGTGGCCCAGGCGGTGGAGGAGATGGGGCTTCGGTATGCGGTGGTGACCTCGGTGACCAGGGACGATCTGGCCGACGGCGGGGCGTCCTTTTTTGCTGCTACCATCCGGGCGATCAAGGAGAGGATGCCCGCGACGCTGGTCGAGGTGCTCATCCCGGATCTGCAGGGAGATTGGACAGGCCTTTTGGAGATCCTCCGGGCCGGGCCCGATGTGCTGAATCACAATATCGAGACCGTGCCCCGTCTCTATCCTGTGGTTCGTCCCGGGGCTCTGTACAGCCGCTCTCTTGATCTGCTCAGGCAGGTCAAGCGGATCGCCCCGGAGATCCCGGCCAAGAGCGGCATCATGCTGGGGCTCGGGGAGTCTTCCGAGGAACTTTTTGCGACCCTGGATGACCTGCTGGCCGTCGGCTGCGACATCCTGACACTGGGGCAATATCTGCAGCCCTCCCCGGCCCACCTGCCGGTGGAACGCTTTGTTCCCCCGGAGGAATTTCAGTCGCTGCAGGCAAAGGCCCTGGCCCGGGGATTTGCCGGTGTCGCCGCCGGGCCCTTTGTCCGCAGTTCCTACCAGGCTGAAGATCTGTATCGACAGGCAGTTGAAAGACAGTCAGAAAAACCTGAACAAACGGATAATGCAACCGCCTATGCAGGGTGCAAAGACCTTTAAAAAATGCCCGATGTGCCGGAAAATCTGGAAGAGCAGAGATGCATTTTTAGACGATGAAAGCCTGCTCCTGGAAGGATATACCGCAGATTTTGAGATCAAGGAAAAGGGATTGTTTTACTTCACCCACAGGACGCGGGGCTGTTATTCAACGCTGGCGCTCGAGGCCGGGGATTTCCTGGATCTCTACACCGGGAAAAAATATTCCGGCAGTAAAATGGGTGGCGACGAATGTCCCCGGTTCTGTCTGGACAGACACAAACTGGATCGTTGTCCCGCCTTGTGCGAATTTGCATTTGTCAGAGAGATTATTCAGATTATAAAGGGGCGCGAGGACCGCGGCATCAAATCCGTACCTGATCCGGTCGTGCATTACGTCCAAAGAACCGAAAAATAAAAGACATGAAGGAAGGCAATGAATACGAAGAGTTTCACCGGCTCGACAAAATATATCCTCGATGAGGAACTGGCAAAGATCGTCAATATATCCATGGTGCTCGAGATGCCTCTGCTGCTCAAGGGCGAACCGGGCACCGGCAAGACCATGCTGGCCCATGCCATAGCGGACTCCCTGCAGATGCGTCTGATCATTCTCAATGTGAAGTCCAATATGAAGCTCATCGAGGCCCTGTACCAGTACGACACGCTGACGCGTCTCAACGACAGCCGCTTCGGGGATTCGGACCGGAATGTCAGTGATATTCACGAATATCTGAAGATGGGGAAGATCGGTCAGGCCTTTACCTCGGAGGAGCGGTGCGTACTTTTGATAGATGAGATCGACAAGGCCGAGACCGAATTCCAGGATGATATGCTGGATGTGCTTGATCAGATGCAGTTCGATATCATGGAGACGGACGATGTGGTCAAGGCCCTGCACCGGCCGGTGATCATCATCACCTCAAATGCCAAGAGGGATCTGTCGGACCCCTTTCTCGGACGGTGCAATTTTCATCATATCGCCTTTCCCGATCCGAAGATGATGCGGAATATCATCACTGTCCATTTTCCCGATATTCCCCGGAGGCTGGCGGAAAACGCCATCGGGATCTTTTATGAACTCAGGGAGCTTGAAGGCATAGAGAAGAAGCCGGCCACCCGGGAATTGATCAACTGGATCCGGGCGCTCTCGGCCGACCCTGATTTCCGAGAGGGAGAGACCATTCAGAAGGAGATACCCTATCTCGGCGTCCTCTTTAAAAAGAGCGGTGACTATCAGAAGTCGGCGAACACCCTTCTGAAAAAGCGCTTCTTCAGGAATTAAGCGCTGATGTTCGTTCAATTTTTCTATTCCCTGAAAGAGGCGGGCATCCCCGTCAGCCCCACCTCCTTCCTGACCCTGCATAAGGCGATGCACCGCAGGCTGGTGAACTCGCTGGATGATTTGTATATCGCCGCCCGGGCCATTCTGGTCAAGAGCGAGCGGCATTTTGATCTGTACGACCGGATATTTGCCGCAATCTTTGCCGGGGCGGAGCTCCCCGATACCGACGACCTGGAAAATGAACTCCTGGCCCGGGGCATGCTCGATGACTGGCTGAAAGACCCGAAGGTCCTGGCGGCCTCTCTGGGGCTTGACGAGAAAGAGCTGCGGAAGATGTCGCCCGAAGAGCTCATCGAGTACTTCAAGCAGCGCCTGCGCGATCAGAAGGGCCGGCATGACGGCGGCTCCAAATGGATCGGGACCGGAGGGACCTCCCCCGTCGGCCACGCAGGCTTTCAT
>JAJYAX010000257.1 GCA_021779275.1 Deltaproteobacteria bacterium
CTACTGAGCGCTCGGTCGGTTTTGCAACTAAATAACACTTATTGATGTTTGTCAAAGAATATTTTTATCACCGTTGTTCTTGATGCCCCCCTCTGCAATCGACGGTGAAACCAGTTGATACATTCCGGAGATGTGTCTATCTGAGAAAAATTAGACCGTCCCGGCTGAAAAATTGATTGACAAAATTCAGCCGTCGGTTAATGATCCGCCTCAAGAGATTGAGCGCTTGGTCGGCAACGCGCTCAAGGGGTAGTTGTTTATCACTCAACCAGTAATTTGTTGGAATAGTTTCAATTACGAACTGACTGAGCGCTCGGACGCAATCGGGAGATGCGTCAAGAAGAAACAGGGTTCTTGATGTATGCCACCTTCAGAGATTGCCGTCGGCGGCAGCCTTTTCGACAATCCTCTGGGGAAAAACGAAGTACTAACTTATGTTTTTGCAAAGGAGGAGCGTATGGCAGCTGGAGTGTTAAAAGCCCGGTGGGGACAACCCCTCACCGGTATTATTTCTCTTGGTGTATTCACCGGTGTCGCCTGGGGATTGTGGTATCTGCTCAGTGATCCACGCGGGCCGGTGGGATGGTTCCCCTATCCTTTTGTCATGTACCTGGCGATGATGATCCTGGTGGGTCTCTTTCAGCACATGTTTACAGGAGACTGGCCGTTCCAGAACGTCCCCCAACCCCTGAAGGGGATCATCATGACCGTTATGAATGTGATTCTGGTCTGGTTTATAATTGATGTTCTCTTTTATCGCGTTCTCGGCATCGGCTTTAATTTCCTCAGCTACTACGGGCTTGACGCCCTGAAGCAACCGGGAAAGATGGCTCAGATCGCCGTTGTCTGCTTTGTCCTGATCGGCTTCTATTCCTACCCGGTCTTCACGATCTTTTTCGGCAAATGGCCGGTGCAGCCGAGCAACCTGAAGCAGCCGGAAAGCGGCCTGGCCGAGATCGGCTGGGCCTCCTTTATTACACTTTTCTTTTATGCGGTCCTGATCGTACCCTTTTTCGGCCTGGCCTTGAAAGGAGCGCCGGTCCTGAACTCGCCCTGGTGGGGAGGCATAGGCGGAACGCCCCATGTACACTGGGTTTTCGGCTGGTGGGAATGGGCTATCATCATCCTCTTCATGACACCCAACGTCTGGCGGATGAAGCCGTGGAGCCTGATTACCCTGCCGCAGCCCTGGAAGGGACTGATCTCCATGGTCATCTCCTTCGCCGCCGCCTATGGCATCGCCCTTCTCTGCCGGCAGATCATCCCGATGTGGGTTCCGGCTGAGACCATCCACCATTTGGAGGAGGCCAAAGGGGTGGCCGAGGTCCAGCGTTTTCTCTGGCTCCATTCAGCCGAGATAGCCGGTTTTACCCTGATTCCCTTCCTGGTCTGGCATCATTATTTTGACGATATGGTTCCGATGGCCGACAAGGACAGCTGGGGTGCGTTTCTTTTTCGGACCATCGGCGTACTGGTCTTTGCGGCGGTGAGTTACTGGATCTACTACTATGCCAATTTCGGTCACTGGGCTCTTGGCAATGAGCATATGACGGAGCTCTCCCATCGCTTCCCCAACGGCGAGTCGTTGGTCTGGAATTTCTGGTGGATCATCCCGCTGCTCTGGAATGAATGGTTTTTCCATAAATGGCCGTTCTATGTCCATGAAGACTGATCTGTAAAACACTCGTTTTTTTTCACATGGCGGGGGCCCATCTCCCCTCTCTGTTCCGGCCCTCGCCATGTTGAATGTTTTGAAACATTTTATGATACAATGATTAGAGTACCACAGGTGGTATCTGCCCCTAAACGGGAAATTCCGGCGTCTTCACTGACCTCCGAGGGGTAAAAGCCGAAAGCAACGTACCTAGAGAAAATACGGACCGTTTGTGAACAGATACCAGTTGTTATGAAAAAATGTAAGATTATTCAAGGAAAGAGGAACGCTATGAGAAAGGCCGTGATTGTAAGTGCAGTTCGAACCCCTTTAGGAAGTTTCGGCGGCAGTCTCAGCGCCATTGGCGCCACCGACCTTGGAGGCCATGTTATCAGGGAGGCGGTCAATCGGGCGGGGATTCAAGGAAAAGACGTCGATGAATGCATTATGGGCATGGTTCTTCCCTGTGGCTACGGACAGAATCCCGGTAAGCAGGCCACCATCAGGGCCGGCCTCCCCCAGGATGTCGAGGCCATCACCATCAACAAGGTATGCGGATCTTCCCTGAAGGCAGTGATGCTGGCCGCCCAGGCCATCCAGTGCGGAGACGCCGACGTGGTCGTGGCCGGCGGCATGGAAAACATGAGCATGGCCCCCTTTTATATTGAGAAGGCCCGGTGGGGCCTGCGCATGGGAACCGGCAAGATCGAGGATCATATGGTCCATGACGGCCTCTGGGATATTGTCAACGATTTCCATATGGGCATGTCCAACGAACTCTGCTGCGAGAACTGGGGGGTAACGAGAGAAGAACAGGACCGTTTCGCCGCCGAATCCTACCGCCGGGCCTTGAAGGCATCCCGGGACGGGCAGTTTAAAGACGAGATCGCCCCGGTTCTGGTCCCGCAGAGAAAGGGCGCGCCGCTGGTCTTCGACACCGACGAATGTCCGCAGGAAACAAGTTTTGAAAAACTGATGAAGATGCCGGGCGTCTTTAAAAAAGGCGGAGTCGGCACCGCGGGCAATGCGTCGAGCATCAGTGACGGCGCGGCAGCGTTGGTCCTGATGAGCCGGGAGAGAGCGGATCAGCTCGGCTGCACCATCATGGCCGAAATCGGCGCCCAGGCCTCCTGCGCCATCGATTTGCAATATGTGCTGATGGCGCCGATCCATGCCATCCCCAAGGTCCTGAAAAAAGAAGGAATCACGATTGCCGATATCGATCTCTTCGAGATCAACGAGGCCTTCAGCGGTACCTCGGTCGGGATCAACAAAGTTCTCGGACTCGATCCGAACAAAGTAAACGTCAACGGCGGCAGTGTCGCCCTTGGCCATCCCATCGGGGCCAGCGGCGCCCGGGTGCTGACCACCCTCCTCTACCAGATGCAGAAACAGAATGCCAAAAGGGGTCTGGCCTCTCTCTGTCTGGGGGGCGGCGAGGCGGTGGCCATGGTGGTCAACAGATAATCACTACATTCGCACGACTACTCAATTATTAATTCCAGCGCCTGTGAGACCAGGGGCGGACAAGGAGAACATATGGAGATTACGACATTCGGGGTGATAGGCGCAGGTCAGATGGGCAATGGCATCGCTCAGGTTGCGGCGGCAAGCGGGTTGCAGGTCCTGATGAGCGATATTAAAGAGGAATTCACGGCCAAGGGCAGAGCGAATATCGCCAGGAACCTGGACCGCAACGTCGAAAAGGGAAAGCTGGATGCCGCCGGCCGTGAGGCGATACTTTCGCGGATCAGGACAACCACATCTCTGCAGGATATGGCGTCGGCGGATTTCGTCGTCGAGGCGGCCGTGGAACGCGAAGACCTTAAATTCAAGATATTCAGAGATCTTGACGCAATCTGTCCACCCCATGTGATTCTCTCGACCAACACCTCGTCGATTCCTATCGGCAGAATCGCCGCCCAGACCGGACGCCCCGACAAGGTGATCGGCATGCACTTCATGAACCCAGTCCCGGTGATGAAGCTGGTGGAGGTCATTAAAGGACTGACCACATCGGCGGAGACCTTTCAGACCACCTGGGACCTCTGTCTGAAATTCGGCAAGACCCCGGCGGAGGCCAATGATTTCCCGGGTTTTATCGCCAACCGGATCCTGTTGCCGATGATCAACGAGGCCATCTTCTGTCTCTACCAGGGGGTTGGCAAGGCGGAGGATATCGATACCGTAATGAAGCTCGGCATGAATCACCCCATGGGTCCGCTGGCGCTGGCCGACCTGATCGGTCTTGACACCTGCCTGGCCATCATGGAGACCCTGTACGACGGGTTCAAGGATTCCAAATACCGTCCCTGTCCGCTGCTGAGAAAGTATGTCGAGGCAAAATGGCTCGGCAGAAAGACCGGCAGAGGTTTCTATGTGTATTGAAACCGTGACAACGGGCC
>JAJYAX010000258.1 GCA_021779275.1 Deltaproteobacteria bacterium
GCAGCCGGCTTTCCGGTATCCCGATCTCGGCCAACAAGTCCCAGGTCGGTCACAGTCTCGGGGCCTCCGCCGCCATCGAGGCGGCTCTCGGCATTGAGGCCATGCGCCGGGGGATCGTCCTGCCGACGGTCAACCATATCCCCGACCCGGCGCTTGCCGATCTGGATGTGGTTCCCAATGAGGCCCGCCGCCATCCCCACGAATTCGTCCTCTCCAACTCGTTTGGCTTCGGCGGCACCAATTGCTGCATTGTTTTCAGAGGTCTCTGATGCGTCCCAAACCCTTTGTTCCCGAACCGCTCGAGCATCCCTCCTATGTGCGCGACCGAAAAACCGGCCTCAGCTGGCACCGTTGCGAGCTGCGCACGCTGTATGTGGACACGGATCGCTCCCAGGTCGTCTATCACGCCAATTACCTGCGCTATTTCGAGTTCGGCCGGGCCTCGCTGATGCGCGATGCCGACTATCCGTATAAGCAGGTAGAGGAAAGCGGCTATATCTATCCGATCATCAAGACCGAGCTCAACTACCATTCACCGCTGTTTTATGACGACCTGATGTGCATCCACACCCGTCCGTCCAGGCTGGAACTGGTCAAGGTGCAGTTCGACTACCTGATCACCAGGGCGGATAACGGTGAGATCGCCTGCACCGGCTTCACCCGTCACTGCGCGGTCAACGGCAACAATATCCCGGTGGAGATCGACGCCAAGACCATAGCCCTGTGGCAGCAGTTCCCCAAATGAGGGAGGCCGGGAGCGTCGCCATGCGCCTGCCGATCCGGCCCTGGTTCAAGGACCACTGCTTCAACGGCCGGATAATCCTGCCTGCGGTGGAGGCGATGCGCCTGCTGGCGGAGTCGGTGCAGGCCGGACACCCGGCAGTGAATGTGGGCGTCATGAAGAATGCCGCATTCACCAAATTTCTTGAGATTCCACAGGACCAGGACGAAATCGACATCCAGGTCGAGGTCACCCAGATGGATGACGGCCGGGTCCGGGCCCGCCTGCTGACCCGAAAGCAGCTCAAAGGCATGAGCAGGCTGACCGGACATTGCGAGCTGTTCTTTGGCGGCGGAGAAGAGAGCGACGCCATACTACCGGCAATCATAGAGATACAACCCGCCGCCCAGGTCTCAGCCGAACGGATTTACCGCGAGCTGGTCCCCTTCGGTCCGGCCTACCGGACACTGCGGGGACAGGTCATCCTCGGCCGCGACTGGGCTCAGGGCGAATTGCAGGCGCCCGGCCTGCCCGCGGATTTTGCACCTGCCGGGTCTCCTTTCCCCCTGGACGGGGCCATGCATGCCGCCTGCGTGCACGGGCAGCGGCTGGTCGATTTCGTGCCCTTCCCGGTGGGCTTTGCCGCACGGCACATCCCCCTGCCCACAGAACCCGGCCAGGAATATGGCTTCCAGGCGCACCTGCGCTCCCGTGCTGCTGACGAACTGGTGTATGACCTGCAGATTTTCGATCAGCGGGAAGGCGTCAGAGAGTCCATCCGGGGACTGCGGATGCGGGATGTGAGCAATGGCCGGATAAAACCGCCGGCCTGGATCCGGGCAAGTTTGGACGAGAAACAGGCCTTTCCTGATCACGACTCCTGAGAGATCAGCGAGCAGGATCGAT
This sequence comes from Deltaproteobacteria bacterium, assembly GCA_021779275.1. GTDB lineage: Bacteria > Desulfobacterota > Desulfobulbia > Desulfobulbales > Desulfocapsaceae > CAIUQR01. The sequence goes on from JAJYAX010000258.1 coordinate 1,628, forward strand.
GGGTTGACTCGAAGCTGTCCAGCTGAGGGCGCGCTCCATGATGACCCGGGTCAGCCAGCGGCAGAAGATCAGCGAATAGACGGCGCCGGAGAGATACATCCCGAAGAGAAAAACCAGGTGGGAAAAGCCGTAGATCAGCGGCCCGCCGATCACCACGATCCACGGGGTCTGCATCTTGATCGAGAGAAGTCCGAGAGCCGCGACCGCAGGCCACCCGAGAGGAAAGCTGATGACAATGGCAAAGACTCCTGCCAGCACGGTCAGTGTCGGCTTTTCTCTGAAGGCATCCAGGTTAGCACCCTCCTCGATTGCTGAGCGGACAAAGGCCAGCGCCGCACAATACAGGATGATCTTTTCTGTCAGTCGTCTCATGCTATCGAGCATTACTCCGGAGAGGGTGGGGAAAAGAGCGCGGGGGGTAACCTCCCAACCCGGCGCATGCAGTGTAAACCACGAATACAGAGAAAGCAAGAGACAGATTCGCCGGATCTGAACAGACATTTTTCCCTTCTCCATGAGACCTTTTTGGTAATGCGATCCAATAAAAACATCAATCTACCCCTTCTCCTCGTTGTCATAGCCCTTGTCGCGTGTTTCGCCGTCCTTGGCGTCAAGCGCCTGAAGATCGACACGGATGTGACGAAATCTCTGCCGGCCCACGAGCAGATCATCGCCGACGCTCTGGAGATCTTCCACAACCACCCCATCCACGACCAGGTGGCGGTGGACATCCTGATTGATCGGGATGACCAGGATATACTGGTGGACTGCAGCAGATTTCTGCAGGAGAAGATGAAGGCCAGCGGCCTGTTTGCAGAGATCGGCATGGACAAGGTCGTCGGCCTCGTCCCGGAGGCGGCGCAGCAGGTGCAGCAGCAGCTGCCCTACCTCTTCTCCCGGGAAGAACTGGACAACCAGGTCGCTCCGCGCCTGCAGACTGCCGCCATCCGCCAGCGTCTGCAGGATATGATCGCAGGCATGACGAGTCTGGAAGGCATCGGTCAGAACGCCTCCCTTGCCTCCGACCCTCTCGGCCTCAAAGACCTGGTGCTGGCCAGGCTGATCCACCTGGCGCCGTCGCACGATGCCAAGATATACAAGGGAAACCTCATTTCCAAGGACGGCAGGCACCTGCTTGTCACCGGCAGACCGGCGAATTCCGGCGCCAATACGGCCGCAGCACAGCAGATAGCGGAGCTCTTCAGCACCGCCGGCCATGAACTCAACCAGCGATTTGCTCCGGCAGGCATCCATGTTACGCTGACTCCCACCGGATCCTACCAGGCAGCACTGGACAACGAAAAGATCATCCGCCACGATGTCAAGCTGGCCCTGGGCCTGTCGACGGCAGGCATCGCGCTGCTGCTCTTCCTCGCCTTTCCCCGGCCGATATTCAGTCTCCTGTCCCTGGTTCCACCGCTGGCCGGAACCGCGATGGCGCTCTTCGTGTATTCCCTGTTCCACTCCTCTATTTCGATCATGGTCCTTGGCTTCTCCGGGGCGCTCATCTCCATCATGGACGATTACAGCATCTTCTACTTTCTTTTCCTCGACAGGCCCGAGGCGACCGAAGGGAAACAGGCAGCCCGGGAGGTGCAATCCATCGGCGGCATCATCGCCCTGCTGACAACCGTCGCCTCTTTCCTCGTCCTCGGACTGAGCGATTTCCCCATTTTTTCGGCCCTTGGAGAATTCACAGCTCTGGGGCTTTCCTTCACCTATCTATTTATCTACCTGGTTGTCCCAAAGATCTTTCCCGTCATGCCGCCGTCGGGGAAACAAAACCCGTCTCTGCATACATTTTCCGGCCGACTCTTCAGTGCCGGCAGACCGGGGTTCATTGCCGCTCTGCTGCTTGCCTGCACCATGCTCTTTTTCGCCAAGCCCCAATTTCATCTGAGTCTCAGCGACATGAACACGGTGAGCCAGAAAACCCAGGACGATAACCGGATGTTCACCAGCGTCTGGGGCGATATCGGCCAAAAGGTCTATCTTATGACCACGGCCGCATCCAGGGAGGAACTGCAGAACCAGGACGACCGGCTCCTGGAGAGGATGGAGAAGGATATCCGGTCAGGCCGTCTGCAGTCGGGCTTCAATCCCTCCATGATCTTCCCCGGCCAGGAACTAGGCGCAAAAAACCACGCCGCATGGAAAGCCTTCTGGACGCCTGAGCGGGTCAGCCAGGTAACAGGGGATCTGGTGCAGGAAGGGACGACGCTCGGCTTCAAGGCCGATGCCTTCACCCCTTTCCTTGCCCTGCTGAACCCCGACGCCCCCATCATGCGGCTACCGCTTTCCCCCCATTTCGACCCCCTCTTCGGCATTACCGCAAAAAGCACAGGACACCTGGTCCAGTTCATTACCGTGACACCGGGCCGCGACTACAGCTCTCCCCGCTTCCTTGAGGAGTACGGC
>JAJYAX010000259.1:0-795 GCA_021779275.1 Deltaproteobacteria bacterium
GGCTCTTCCGGGAGCACCAGTTCGATGTGGTGGTCAACCTGGCCGCCCAGGCCGGGGTGCGGTATTCGCTTACCAATCCGCATTCCTATGTCGATACCAACATTGTCGGCTTCGTCAACATCCTGGAGGGCTGCAGGCATTCGGGGGTCAAGCACCTGGTCTATGCCTCGTCCAGTTCCGTCTATGGCGCCCATACCCGGATGCCCTTTTCCGTCCATGACAGCGTGGATCACCCGGTCTCCCTCTATGCCGCCTCCAAAAAGGCCAATGAGTTGATGGCCCATACCTACAGCCATCTCTTCGGCCTGCCGACCACGGGGCTCCGGTTCTTTACGGTCTACGGGCCCTGGGGACGGCCGGACATGGCCTTGTTTTTGTTCACGAAGGCCATCCTCGAAGGCCGGCCCATCGATGTCTTCAACAACGGCAATATGGAACGGGATTTCACCTATGTGGATGATATTGTCGAGGGCGTGGCGCGGGTGATCGAGAAGATCCCCGAAGGTGATTTTGACTGGCGGAGTGATGCCCCTGATCCGGCCACCTCCTATTGCCCGTACCGGATTTACAATATCGGCAATAACAGGAAAGAGCGGCTGCTCCGTTACATCCAGGTCCTTGAGGACTGTCTCGGCCGGCGGGCGGAGAAGAACTTCCTGCCGATGCAGGCAGGCGACGTCCCGGCCACCTACGCCGATGTCGATGATCTGGTCCGGGATTTCGATTACAAGCCCGATACCACCCTGGAACATGGGGTGGCCGAGTTTGTCCGGTGGTACAAAGGCTATTACCGGG
>JAJYAX010000259.1:805-4031 GCA_021779275.1 Deltaproteobacteria bacterium
CCCCGAGGCCCTTCCTGCGGCCCCCCTCCTATGTATTCATCAGCTTGATCGCGGCCCGGATGATGGCCGGAGAGTCCAGATTGCTGTCCTTCCACAAGGTGCTCTGCGGGCCGTGTTCGACAAAGAGATCGGGATGGGCAAGGATGCAGGTCTGGACACCGTAGAGCCGGCGGCGGCTGAACAGCTCCAGAATCGAGCTGCCGAATCCGCCCTGCCGGACATTGTCCTCGATGGTCACCACCCGCCCTGTGCGCGAGGCCCAGCTGCAGATGAGGTCCGCATCCAGGGGTTTGACAAAGCGCGGATTGATGACAGTCGCGTCAATGCCTATCTTCTTCAGGCCCTCCGCCGCCCGCAGGGCCGGATAGACCCTGTTGCCGATGGGCAGCAGAAGTATGTCGCCCCCTTCAAGCAGGACCTCGCCTTTGCCGATCTCCAGCCTTTGCAGCTCCGGGCTCAGCGGGACATCCTCGCCGGAGCCTCTGGGGTAGCGGACCGCAGCCGGCCCCTTGTGGAGGACGGCGGTATAGAGCATATGCCGCAGCTCCTCTTCATCCTTGGGGGCCATCAGAATCATGTTGGGGATAAAGCGCAGGAAGGAGAGGTCGAAGACGCCATGATGGGTGGGACCGTCATCCCCGACCACGCCGCCGCGATCAATGGCCAGCGTCACCGGCAGATTCGGGATGCAGATATCATGGATGATCTGATCCAGGGAGCGCTGGAAGAAGGTCGAGTAGATGGCGACCACTGGCAGGATTCCCTCCACTGCCAGCCCGGCGGCAAAGGTCACCGCATGCTGCTCGGCTATCCCGACATCAAAGAACCTGTCCGGAAATTCCTCGGCGAAGCGGGTCAGGCCGGTGCCGGTGACCATGGCGGCCGAGATCGCCGCCAGGCGTTTTTCTTCCCGGGCCATTTGCACCATGGTCCGGCCGAAGACCTCGGTGTAGGAAACCGGTTTGGCCGATTTCTGCGGTTTTCCGGTGGCAATATCGAAGGGGCCGATGCCATGGAAGGAGCCGGGGTTGTCCTCCGCCGGTTTGTAGCCTTTGCCCTTGGTGGTCAGGACATGGATAAGGACAGGGCCCCGGGAGGTGTCCCGCACCGTCTCCAGAGTCTCGATCAAGTCTTCGAGCTGATGACCGGGGATCGGGCCGATGTAGTTGAATTTGAAGGCCTCGAAGAGCATGCCCGGGGTGAAGAAGCTCTTGAAGCTCTCCTCGCTTTTTTTCAGCACGTTCAGGATGTTCTCCCCGACATTGGAGAGCGAGTTCAGCTTTTCTTCGATATGGGCCTTGACCCGCCGCATGGTCCTGCCGCTCAGTTTCCGGCTCAGAAAACTGGAGACGGCGCCGACGTTGGGTGAGATGGACATCTCGTTGTCATTCAGGATCACGATCAGGTTGCGGTCCAGGTGACCAGCGTGATTCAGGGCCTCGAAGGCCATCCCGGCCGTCATGGAGCCGTCGCCGATGATGGCGATGGCCCGGTTGTTTCTTTTCTGGATGTCTTTTGCCAGCGTCATGCCCAGGGCGGCCGAGATGGATGTCCCGGCGTGTCCCGTTTCAAAGGCATCGTATTCACTTTCCTGGAATTTCGGAAAACCGCTCAGGCCCTTATGCTGTCTGAGGGTATGAAAACGATCCTGCCGTCCGGTGATCAGCTTGTGGGCGTAGGACTGGTGACCGACATCCCAGATCAGTTTATCCCTGGGGGTGTCGAAGACATAGTGGAGGGCGATGGTCAGTTCAACGACCCCCAGGCTCGGGGCCAGGTGGCCGCCGGTCTTGGCCACGGTCGTGATGATGATCTGTCGGATATCCGCAGCCAGAGCGGTCAATTCAGGGAGCGAGAGGCCCCTGATGTCCTTTGGCGACTTGATCCTGGCAAGTCGCGAGGGAGAGGTCTCCTGCAGCGGGTACGTCAACATAATGGGTTCAACACCTTCATTGTATATATCAGTTGGATCTGGCGTAAATGTAATCAGCAATGGCGAGAAGGGGGGCCGCCTTTTCCTGAAAACCCGCCAGGGCGTCTTTGGCGGCGGTCACCGCCTCCAGGGCCATCTTCCTGCTTTTATCCACACCGAAATAGGCCGGGTAGGTCGCCTTGCCCTTTTTCGCGTCTCCCCCGGCCGTCTTTCCCAGCTGTTCCGTGCTGGCGGTCACGTCCAGCAGGTCGTCGACAATCTGGAAGGCCAGTCCGATCCGGTCGCCGTAGTGGACCATGGCTTCGGTCTCTTCGGGGGTCGCCCCTGCCCCCACGGCTCCGGCCTGGACGGCGCAGGTAAGGAGGGCGCCGGTCTTGCTCCGGTGGATGGTCTGCAGGAGTTCAAACGGAAACTCTTTGTTTTCATAGGCAATATCCAGGGCCTGACCTCCGACCATTCCCAGAGATCCCGCCGCTCTGGCGATAAGGTGGGTGATCTGCAGGAGGCTTTCCGGGGGAAGGACGGAGTCCTGGCCGGTAAGCAGGTCGAAGGCCCAGGTGAGCAGGCCGTCACCGGCCAGGATCGCTCCGGCCTCGCCATAGAGCCTGTGGTTGGTGGGCTTCCCTCGCCTCAGGTCGTCGTTATCCATGGCCGGCAGGTCATCATGGATCAGCGAGTAGGTGTGGATACACTCCAGGGCGCAGGCGACGGGCAGGAGCTTCTCCCGCGCCGTGCAACCGGGGTCGATGGTGTCGGCGGCCGCAAGACAGAGAATAGGGCGGAGCCGTTTTCCTCCGACAAAGAGGCTGTAGCGCATCGACTCGATATGGCGGGCAAAGGGTCCCTGGGGCTTGAGCATGTATTTTTCAAGGGCCAGATCGACAACCTGCCGTTGTTCATTCAGGTAGTGTCTGATCTCCACCATCCGCTCCCGCAAAAGGAGTTGCTTCCAGCCGGCCGTCTCTTTCCAGAAGAATTTCCACCTTCGCCTTGGCCTCCGCCAGCTGGCTGTTACAGAAGTCCGCCAGCTTGATCCCCTCGTCAAATTTTTTCAGGCTTTTTTCCAAGCTGAGTTCGCCCTCTTCCAGTTCGGCGGTGATCTCTTCCAGGCGGGCCAGGGCCTCTTCAAATGATTTTTTAGCCATAGGTGATAAGGTCATGAAAAAGATGGTTGAATCGTTTTTCCTTTCAGGATAGAACTAGGGGCCGGTCAATCTCACAGTACAAACAAGCACTATATTACACTATACAGCAACCGTGCAAGAGTTCATTGGTTTATCTTCCTGCTCAGGC
>JAJYAX010000260.1 GCA_021779275.1 Deltaproteobacteria bacterium
TTCGGTCCAGCATGGCTGGAATCCCCCCCTTCTCTTCAGGGATAAAGCCGGTCACCTCTTTCCAGATCTCATCGCTTTCCATACAAAAATAGATACAGGTATGCTCAGCGGCCAGTTTTTTCAATCGAGAGTAGATGTGTTTGTACAAGGCGGTGCGATGCATGCGAAAATATCGGGACTTCCCGTCCAGTCCTTCAATAAACTCCTGGTAGAATATTCGCGAACCGGGAAATCTTTCCGTTCCGATGGTCTTCAATTGAGGCAGATACCGAAGTGTTCCCATGGAGATCCAGGCTATTGCCTCTCGCGGGACCACGGAAAAAAGACGGTCGATGGTTTTATCGTAGCCTTCCCTCCAGCCTGGATGTTCTATTATGGGATCAAAATGGAAGGCAAGCTTATACCCCCATTCCGCACATGTCTTTGCCGCCTCAAGCCGTTGTTCAAGTGTTGCCGTGCGAAGTTCTTCCTTTTCCATAATGGCCGGTGCGTTCAGCGACCATGAGACGATGACTCGGCCGGCATGGGGCAATCCCTCAAGATTTTCAATACAGGCGCTTTTTGTTTTCAATTCCAGGACCACATGTTTTTTCCCGGATACCCATTCTACCAATCTCGTGCTCAACCATGTCAATCTATCCAAGGCAAGAGAGTCCGTGAACTCCCCTGTTCCAATCCGGAGAAGACGTTGAGGATCGCAATCCAGGGCCTGGTCCATTTCCAGGAACATGTCCTGAATATTGACAAAATGGGTAAGCCAGGGCTTGTTCAAATAGGCCTGTAGAATACAATAGACACAGTCCATTGGACAGTTCATACCGACATTCAGGATATGATAATCACAACACCGGTATACACTGGTACCGGGACATGGCTTAAAGAATTGCCCCCGGTTTTTGCAAAGAAACAGGTGCTTTTTCCCTTCCGAAAAATTGTTGGGTGCTTCTGCTTCCCTGCCCGAAGGTTCCTGTTTTTCTTTTATAATATCAAAGGGTAATCCGGAACGCGCCAGTATTTCTCTGGTGTATGAAAAATCCAGACAACTCTCTTCTACATGAATATGCTGGATATATTTTGCCGGATCGACCAAAAGGTTTTTTCTTAACATAATGACTTTTTTAGCGTTGGGGGCTACCATGCGACGCAGTAGTATAAAAAAACAAACCGAGTTCCTGAATTATTCCTGCTTGCGGGCATTAGAGATATTCCATCGCCCTTTACCCCCTTGCCTGGTAACCTGTTTGACCAGTGCCGACGATATGCTGATCTTATAAGCATTGGAATACTAATGAAAACCAATATAACACCATCATTTCCTCTATTTTTTTAATTGATTCGAGAAGAGATTACAACTGGCTTTTTACCAACCAAATACTGTATAGTCTTACATTTATCAATAGACTTCACTCTTTGCAGTTTTAAGATACCACAGTTTTCAGATCCCTAATGACCACAGAAATACTTATCAATGCCAGATCATACGAGGTGAGAGTTGCGCTTGTCGAAAACGGCAATCTCAGCGAATTTCATCTGCAACGCCCAACCGAGAAAGGGTTGATAGGGAATATTTATCGTGGGAAGGTGGTCCGCGTTTTGCCTGGCATGCAGGCTGCTTTTGTCGATATCGGTCTTGAACGCACAGGTTTTCTGTATGTAGATGACGTCTACATTTCACAAAATGAGCTCGACAAACAGATGCTCATCAATGATTTTGGCCAAGAACAATATAATTTCGCCCCCGTTCTTCCGGATGATGAATTGCGGCGAAGCCAGGGAATGAATATTGAAGACCTTTTGACCGAAGGTCAGGATATCCTTGTGCAGGTAAGCAAAGACCCCATTGGGACCAAAGGAGCCAGACTCACCTGCCACATAACCCTGCCGGGGCGGAATCTGGTGTTCATCCCCTTAACCGACCATATTGGGGTATCGAGAAAAATAGATAACGAAGAAATTCGGCAGGCATTACGGGCAAAGATTGAAGCATTACGACCACAAGGTACAGGATTTATAGTAAGAACGGTTGCAGAACATGCCTCAGAAGCGGAACTCGAAGCGGACATGGAGTTTCTTCTGCTTCTCTGGGATGAGATTAAAGATCTCGCTCTCATCTCAGACATTCCATCACTTGTCTACGAAGATCTCGACATCACATTTCGTACAGTTCGTGATCTTTTTACCCATGATGTCAATGCAATGATCATTGACAACAAGGACACCTACGACAAACTGCTGCACTTCATCAAGACATTCGCTCCGCAATTGCAGGATAAGATAAAATATTATCGGGATGACACACCGCTTTTTGAGACCTACGGCATTGAACTCGAAATAGGTCGCGCTATCGAGAAGAAAGTCTGGCTCCGCTCTGGTGGATATATAATCATCGAGAGCACCGAGGCCTTGTCGGTCATCGATGTCAATACCGGGCGTTTCGTCGGTAAAAACAACTTGAACGAGACCATTTTCAAAACCAATATGGAAGCGGCAAGAGAGATCGCTTACCAGCTGCGTCTCAGAAATATCGGCGGAATCATCATCATAGATTTTATCGATATGGAAGATGAAAACCACAGAGAAGAGCTTTTCGCCGAATTCAAAGAGGCCGTCAAGAAAGACAAGAGCAGGATTAATATCCTCAGACTTTCTGAATTCGGCCTGGTGCAGATGACCCGGAAAAGAAGCAGCGAAAATCTGCATCAATTCATGTGCGAGCCATGTCTGTACTGTGCCGGAGAAGGTGTTTTAAAATCAAGACGGACAATCTGTTATGACATTTTCCGCAAGATCAGTAGAAACTCCAGCATGAGCGGTGGCCTCACAATTACCCTCAAGGTACACCCGCGTATAGCCGATATGCTCCAGAAGGAAGAAAAAAACACTGCGGCGCAACTCGAAAAAGATACCGGAAAGAAACTGATTATTATCCCCCTGAAAGATCTGCACATCGAAAAATACGAAATAATCTGGCAACAATAACTCTACCACTTGGACTCAAGAGAGTCTGTTATAAAGGAATAATTTTCTATGAAAAAAAGGTCTAAAAGTCTCGGGGGAAAAGCCGTCCGATTGTTTATAGCCTGTCTCCTGATAGTCATTGTAGTCTTGGCTGTTATCGGTTCTGTTCTTTTCTTCGAAGGTGAAAAGCCCCAAATTACCCTAAAAGATAATCCTGATTTTATCGGCAGCAGTTTTGAGATCGGTTTTACCGTCACCGATCTCAAAAGTGGGTTGCGCTCCGTCAAAATGATAATAAAACAGAATGACAAGGAAAAAGAGTTATTCGCCAACACCTATCCCCGTTCAGGATACACAGGAAGGATCGGTCCGGCCGAAGAAAAAAGAACCCTGCTTTTTGAACCTCGAAAGGCAGGCTTTTCAGATGGACCGGCCGAGATTGAAATTGAAGCACATGATTATTCACTCAGGGGTCTGCTTGCCGGAAATGCGACCATTCTCAGAAAAAACATCACCATCGACACCCAACCGCCCAAGATAGACCTCCTGCATAATGAACGGTTAATCAAACCGGGCGGATCAGGAATTGTGATCTACCGACTTTCACCGGATGCGGTCTCAAACGGTGTGCAGGTCAATACCCGTTTTTTCCCTGGATTTCCTGTGGATAATAACAAGAAAGATATATTTATCGCTTACTTTTGTTTACCCTATGATGCCTCGAATATTGATATCTCTCAGGTTGTCGCAAAAGACAAGGCGGGCAACCGATCCGTTATTTCATTTAATATCACACTGCAGAAGACTGTACAAAAAAGCGATCAAATCACCATTGATGATGGTTTTCTGAATGCGAAAATCCCTGAATTTCAACAGCATTACCCTGAAATGACGGGAGATTTAAAAGATAAATATCTCTATGCGAACAATACGATTCGACGGGAAAATGACAAAATAATTCAGACGCTCTGCCAAACTCCATATCCGGACAGGCTCTGGCAGGGCCGCTTTTTCCGTATGCCGGGAAGTCCGCGGGCAGGGTATGC
>JAJYAX010000261.1 GCA_021779275.1 Deltaproteobacteria bacterium
AGAAGACAGTGAACATCCGCCGACAACTGTTCCTGCGCGACCCTTTTTCCATGGGCGGTCATGGTGGTCAGAATGAAACGGGCACGGGGCAGCCGTTTGCGCAAGGCATCGATAATCGTCCTGGCCGCCTGAACCTCACCGACGGACGCCGCATGCAGCCAGACTCTCGCCTCCTGCGGGTCCTGCCGCCGGATCCTCCTATAAAGGCCCAGCCGCTCCGAAAGCCCCTGCCTGTGCCTGCCGGTCGCCAGGACCAGCAGGAGCAGCAACGGAAAACAGGCATAGAATAGCAGACCGACCAGAATTTGGTAGACAATGTACACCCTTCCCTCTCCCCTGATTCTCGTGTGATCCCGACATATCGTAAAAGTATGCGGACAATAATAGACCCTTAAAGCCGACTGCCGTCAATTGGAAATGGGCCGGGATCAACCTCATATCACGAGACAATCGGCGTATCCCCGCCCGGAACCATCCCTTTTCTGATTGACAAGTCAGTCCCTCTTGGGTAATCAAGCCTTTTCCGGGTCCACCTTCGTATAAGGAGCAACCATGCAAAGAATTATATATTTCTTCATTATCGCATTTTCCCTATCAATTTTTTTCGGAGAGACAACAATGGCTGAACAAAAGCTTCATGACGGCATATACGCAAAATTCACCACGGACAAAGGGGAGATCCTCTGTATGCTGGAGTACAAGAAAACCCCGCTGACCGTCGCCAACTTCATCGGTCTGGCCGAGGGGACAAAAAATCTCGGCGGCGGGGCCGGAACCCAGGGCCATAAATTCTATGACGGCCTGTCCTTCCACCGGGTAATCCCGGATTTCATGATCCAGGGCGGCTGTCCGCTGGGAACCGGCACCGGCGGTCCGGGCTACACCTTTCCCGACGAGATCGATCCTACCCTAAAACACACGGGTCCCGGCATCCTCTCCATGGCCAACTCCGGCCCCAATACCAACGGCAGCCAGTTCTTCATCACCCATGTGGCCACCCCCTGGCTGGACGGCAAGCATACGGTCTTCGGTCATGTGGTCAGCGGCCAGGATGTTGTGAACGCCATCAAGGCCGGCGACAAGATCAAATCGGTGGAGATTGTCAGGGTGGGAGCAGAGGCCAATGCCTTCAAGAGCGACCAGAAGGCCTTTGATGCGCTCCTCGCCACCATGGATGAAAGGGCCCGCGACAAGGAAAAGGCCGCCAAGGAAGAGGCGGTGAATTTCATCAAAAAACAATGGCCCACCGCCGTTACCACCCCCTCCGGCCTGCAGTATGTGGTCGTCCAGGAAGGCACCGGCGACGCGACACCTGCCAAGGGAACGATGGTGAAGGCCCATTATACCGGCAAGCTTCTGGACGGCACCAAGTTTGATTCCTCCTATGACCGGGGCCAGCCCATAGACTTTCCCGTGGGCGAAGGGCGGGTCATCAAAGGCTGGGACGAGGCCTTCCTGTCCATGAAACGCGGAGAGAAACGCACCTTGATCATCCCGTCCGACCTGGGCTACGGCCCCTCCGGACGTGGTCCTATCCCCCCGAATGCCACCATGGTCTTCGATGTGGAGCTGGTGGACTTCTAGCAACTATCCAACAATGCTGCAAGTAAGTGTTAACCACCAGATGCTCACAAGCAGGCAGCCCAGCTACCCAAGTAGTACGCTGAGTGGCCTGCTGTGGGCAGGTAAGAGCAGACTCCGGACAAGGGGTCTGAAAAGTTACAAAAAGAACATTCTGATCAAGGCCCGAGCCTGTCAGGGCAAAGCAATTCTCGTCTGCCGGGTTCTTAACCGTCTTCCCCGGTTATAGATAAGGGATATGGAGGCGGGTTAATTCTGAAGTTTCCACTGACCTTCACTATCTCTACAAGCCGTTGTGTAGGTATTTTCAACCCTCCCATCAATGACGGCTTTGACATTGGCCCTTCTGCAGGTTCCTTCCGAGCTGCTATAGGCCGGCTCAGGGGTCACAGCGTAAGAATTTCCGTTATCAGGGTTTCGCCATGAAGAAGCCCTCCCCGAAACGCCGTATTCATAGGCATGATTGAGCTGTTGACGGTCGTATTTGTCCATCTCGTTGCCAACCATGTAGCCTACTGCGCCTCCTACCAGGGCACCGATTACAGTCCCTCCCGTATTGCCGCCAATCGCCTGTCCGACAACAGCCCCTCCGATTGCCCCCATGGCCGCTCCGGATTCCGCCTTGTTATACTGGCCGGTGCAGGAAGCTAAGAAAAGAGAAAAAAAAACCAATCCAGCAACAAAATAATTCCTCATTGTTCAAAATCCTTTTTTTATTTTTGATAATACCTTCGCTTTCCCAATAAAATTTATATTATTAACATCAGAGGCCGGACGCAAGTTACAAACAGTATTTCTCCCAAATATTTTTGCGTTCGAGAGGCCATAAATCCGGCGAAAGACCTGCCAAATACTGTTTGCACTGAAATCCTGTGGAACATTTCCCACATTTGTTTTAATGTGATGTGCCCGAAGATAATAAGATTCAACCTGAAAGATATATCGCCGGTTCCTGTGATATCAATTAGTTAAAAATCAATATGATAAGGAGAAGAGCAGATGATCGTATCAGAGTCTTCCTTGAGCACAATCATCCCCTCCAATAAATTTTATCCGCCCCATATTGACGAATCACATTCTTTACTCCGTGAATCCCTCCTCGCAGGCAAGATGCCGCAGGATATCAAGACAAAAAAAATCATTCTGATCGAGGCCCAGGCCGGCCAGGGAAAAACGACTCTCGCCTGTCAGTTTCTTGAGCGTAATCCCTATAATTATATCTGGTATCAGATCGGTCCCGAGGACTCCGACCCTGTTTTTTTCCTCGCGGCTCTCTTGGCCGACCTCATCAATAAATTTCCGGACTTCAGTTCCCCGCAGCTGAGTTATATGCTCGAACAGGGGATTATCGGGCCTCTCGATCTCAACAGATGCGCCAACATCCTTTTAAGGGATCTGGACGAGTACCTCTGCAATGACATCTATATCTCCTTTGACGACCTGCACACACTCCCTTCCGGCGCACTCTCCATCAGTCTGCTGGAACATATCATAGACCGATCTCCTCCAAAGCTGCACTTCATCCTGATCAGCCGGCATCCGATCAACCTGAAGAGCAAGACCATGCGAAACGGCGCCGATATGTCCTACCTGAACACCACGGACCTTGCCCTGAAAAGTTCGGAAATACACGACCTCTACAATAACGTGCTGAAAAACACCATCGACAGGCACGAGGCTATGGAGATAGAGCGAATTACCGGCGGCTGGATCATGGGAATCGTTCTTGCCCGCCATCCGGTTTCGGGACGCGAACACTTCTGGAAAAGGGACGCTCTTCCGGTTGCCGCTTCCGCAGAACACGGCCATATGCTCGAATATTTCCAGGATGAGATTTTTAACCACATACCGGCATTCCTCTATGCCCCTTTTCTCCAGCTCTCAATCCTCAGTGACATCCCTGTGGACCTTGCTGTTCAGATAACCGGCATTCAGGACATGGAGACCATCCTTGCCGGGATGACCCATGAAAATTTCTTTGTGTACAGGCTGGACGACGACCATCGGGTCTTCCGTTTTCACCATTTTTTTCAGGAATTCCTGCAGTTGCGGGCAGAAAAAACCTTCACTCCGGACGAGATCAAGGCGGTTCACACCATCGAGGCGGAATATTACCTGAAAAAAAATATGCTGGAAAAGGCCTTGTCCTGTTACAGCAAGGCCTGCAATTACGCAGCAATGGATACGTTGCTGAAACATCAGGGCATGCAGCTCATTGAGAAAAACCGAACCCTGACAATTTTATCCCTTATCCAGACCATCCCTCGGGATGTCCTGCTTCAGTATAGCTGGCTGACCCTCTATGCCGGTCTTCTGCGGATTGACTTCGCCCCGCAGGAAATCCTTTCTTACTACGAAGCGGCCCGGGCCAGATTCATTGAGGAGGGAGAGGAAACCGGCGAGATCATCACCCT
>JAJYAX010000262.1 GCA_021779275.1 Deltaproteobacteria bacterium
ACGTTGAGCAACCCGTCACTTCGGCGGATCATCCCGGAAACGCATGCACTCGGCAGGCGATATGACCGGCGCCGAGATCATGCGCGTTGTGCGTGATGAGGCCAGAAACCGCGGCGACAATATCACCATCCTTGAGTTCAGCCCGGCCATCGAGCTGCTCCTGGACGAAGACGGTAAATGCGCCGGCGCCATCCTCTTCAACATGGAGACCCGCGAATACTCCATCGTCAAGGCCAAGGCTGTGGTCATCTCCACCGGCGGTTTCGGCCGTCTGCATATCAAGGGATTCGCCACCACCAACCACTACGGCGCCACCATGGACGGCGTGGTCATGGCCTACCGGGCAGGAGTCGCCAACAAGCTGCTGGCCTCCACCCAGTATCATCCGACAGGGGTTGCCTATCCGGAACAGAATGTCGGACTGCTGATCACCGAGAAGGTCCGGGGACTGGGTGCCCATGTGCTGAACATCAAGGGCGAACAGTTCTGCTTCCCGCTGGAACCCCGCGATGTCGAATCCGCCGAGCTGATCCAGGAGGCCATGGCCAAGGGACTGGGCATCATCACCCCGACCGGCCGTGTCGGCCTCTGGCTTGACTCCCCGATGATCGAGGCGCTGCACGGACCGGGCTCGGTCCGCAAGGAGCTGCCGGCCAAGTTCATCCAGTTCGAACGGCACGGCATCGATATCAGCAAGGATCCGATGCTGGTCTATCCGACCCTGCATTACCAGAACGGTGGAATCTGCGTCAACGGCAACTCCGAGACTACCCTGCCCGGTCTGTATGCCGCGGGTGAGGCCATCGGCGGCGTGCACGGCGAAAACCGCCTGATGGGCAACAGCCTTCAGGACATCATCACCTTCGGCCGTCGGGCCGGCAAGAATGCCGCAGCCTATGTCAATGGCGGCGTGGAAGTAAAGAAGCTGACCCTGAACCATGTGGTCAAGTTCGAGAAAGAGCTGGCTGATGCCGGCATCGAAAATCCGCAGATCGCCCCGATCCTGCTGCCCGATTACTCAACCGACGAGGTTGCAGCCAACCGGTGGCCGGAGGCCGTTTCGCAAAGGGCATAACAAAAAATCTGTTTGAGACTATCTATTTAGACTAAAAAGGCTCCTTGCCGTCGGATAACGACGGCAAGGAGCCTTTTTATTTCACCTTGCTAAACTACACCACCTCGCGATCTTCTTTTATGCGCTCCTCTACCTTGAGAATTTTCCTAAAGATTGCGATTAAGTATTTTTGGGTCTCGTTTTTTATATAGGTCTTCATGGAAAACCTCTTTAACGCACCCAGGAGTATGATAATTTCCTCAATATCTTCCTTGGGGCAATCATTTTTTCCCAGAAGGTCTCTGATCTCCGCATCCGAATAGGCCTCACTGTTACGCAATATCGCACATTCTTCCGAACAAAGACCGTCGCTTTTTATTATTATTCCTTCTTGGTTTTGACCGGACCATTCCGGCTTGATATTTTCATCGTCTCTTCCCAGTTTATAGACCAGACGATGCACACAGCCATACTTCTCGTCACATTTTCTGCAGTCTTTCCTGACTCGTCCTGCATCTTTTGTCGGCACATTGCATCCATACAGACATTCGCATTCAGAACAGACATAAACGTACGCATCAAATATTTCTTTGTTTTTAACCATTCGACATCTTCCCTGCAGATAATTCTATTATGGGTTCAGGATGTTTTCCTTGGCCGCCGCCAGTTTGCTTTTGATCCACCCGGTACGGATATAGTACTGCTGGCCGCAGTTGCGCCAGAGGTCACAGAGATCACTGTGGAGTTTCATCGGATAGGGAGTACTCCCCGGCCGGACGCGGCAGACACCTGAATGGATATCCTCCAGTCTGAAATGTCGGCAACTGAGACACATTTTCTTTTGCACAATCTTTCCTCGTTATCCTGTAGTGAACAGCCTGCCGAAATCAGGGCCTTGTCCCTTTTCATAGGTGTCGCAGCCCTGGAAATCGACCACACAATCTGCAAACCCGTGTTTCCGCAGGTACCTGGAAAAGACCCCGGCCGTATCCGACGCAATGGTCGGATTGTCCTCTTTAAAATGGTTATAGAGAATCCCCAGTACGTCAAGGCCCCGGCCTTTTGCCAGTTCCAGGGCCGCAAGCGTATGGTTGATTGACCCCAGACGGGGACTGCTGACCAGGATCAACGGATACCCGGTCTCCTGAAGATAATCAAGCAGGGTGCAATTGTCCTGAAGCGGTACCAGCAGGCCGCCCACCCCTTCCAGCAACACAACATCGTACCTTTGGCGCAGTTCTTTCGTCGCGGCTGTAATGACCCCGCAGTCAATCTCTTTCCCCGCAAGAGAGGCGGCAAGATGGGGCGAACACGGCTCGGGGAAGATATACGGACAGGTGAGACCACTCCGGTCGACATCCTGAATCTCCATCCCCATCAGTCGCCGATGCGTAATGATATCGTCACTGACGCTTAAGCAGCCAGTCTGGGCAACCTTCTGGGTAATAACCCTCCGCCCCTGTAGCCTAAGATACCGTCCCAACAGACCTGTCGCAATGGTCTTGCCGATATCCGTATCGATGCCGGTGACTGCGATCACAAGCCCTTGTGACATAACGGCCGTACTCCTTATCGTCTGGAGGCAATCACATAGGACGTGACATAGGTAACGGGTATACCGGCGGCAGTACCGAAGCGGCCGATATACTCCTCCTCAAAAGCACGCAATTTTTTGCTCGTCCAGCGGAATTGACCGGCTCCTCCGACCCCTGTTGCCTGCAGATGCCGCAACACCTCCCGGGGAGAGGTAAAAAAAAGCCGGTGCTTCTCGGTCTCCACAAATTCCAGAACAAAACTTTTTTCCAGCAGGTCCAGGAAATCGCCCAGGGCGGCATAGGTGAGCCCCACACCGGTCAGCTGTCTGAATTCGCTCAGCGTCCCGGGCCCGAAGAGGGTAAAGGCAAGATAACCGTCTGGTTTGAGTGCGTTGGCAATTTTTACAAAAAATCCGGGAAGATCTGCAAGCCACTGAAAGGTCGAACTGGACAGGACAAGATCAAGATCGGAGGGGAGGTCGAGCTGTTCGATATCACCGAAGAGGGGCTCGATGGCGGTGGATGCCTGCCCCGCGAACCGCTCCCGGACAGTCTCATAAAATTCGGGCACCAGATCATTGAGATAGAGCCGACCCGCGGTATGATTCGTAAGAAACATCTCCGTCATGGCCCCCGTGCAACAGCCGATCTCCAGCACCCGGTCAAAATGCATCGCCGGATAGTCGCCCAGCATGTCGATAAGACGCCTTCCGACCTTCCGCTGCACCTTGGCATGCTGATCGTAGGTCTCTTTGCCGCGCAGAAAACTCCGGGCAATCTTCCCTTTATCCAGATGGTTATCTATCAATGCAGTGTCCTTTGCCGTGCCTCACCCTCTCCGCCTTCCCTCCAATCCTCGAATCATGGAGGACATCATCCCAACTTTCCCAACCATAAAACAGAAAATGAGGACCGTCGAGGATATGGATGTTGTGGTCTCGCCAGAAGCGTTCCTGATTGGCGGTGGGCAGGATAAAGTCCCTTGCTGCAATCACGATATCCGTATAGATTGAGACATCAGGGGAAAGGCAATCCGTTGCCTGCAGAAGGCGCCGAAGCTCCAGCCGCTGATTGTCAAGACCCCGTTCCGGTTGATGGGCCAGGAAGGTCTCCAATATCCCGCGTTCACGGCACATACGGCGATAGAATTTCAACCGCACGGCCTCATTAAAATTTTCCAGGGTTGAAGAAAATATCTCGACAGGGATGCCAAACCTGTCGTGGATCGGACAGAGGGTGCCGTTTATCGCAATTTTTCGCTGAAACCGGTTGGCTGAAGCTGCAAACAGACACTGCCCGGCCCAGACCCCCATGGACCAGCCGACCAGATAGGCCTCGGCATAGCTCGCAATCACCGCCGACAGATCCTCCTCGACCTCAAGATCGGTATAATCATAACAC
>JAJYAX010000263.1 GCA_021779275.1 Deltaproteobacteria bacterium
GCTCCGCGTTGGACGGGACATAGACGAGATCTCCTGCCTTTACGTCGGCAATATCTGATCCAACCATTATTCTGCCTTGCCCGCTGACCACAACGTAGGACTGTTCCGGCATATGGTGATGGGGCTGCTGCGTAGCGCCCGGT
Source organism: Deltaproteobacteria bacterium (assembly GCA_021779275.1). Taxonomy (GTDB): domain Bacteria; phylum Desulfobacterota; class Desulfobulbia; order Desulfobulbales; family Desulfocapsaceae; genus CAIUQR01. Next base: position 144 of record JAJYAX010000263.1, read on the forward strand.
TCGATCATGACCCATGCTATTGCCAGGTTATCGGTTGAAGTGTCACCGGACTGAAGGAGTATGTGCGATACCAGGCCCGGGCGAATTCGTTTTGATGATTCAGAAAGACCTTTTTTGAACATTGCCATCTCCTCCAGTTATGTATGTTGTCGTTCTCAGATCAAAGAGGTTATCTTAAAAGTAGTCATACATATAAAAAAAGCCCTGTGAAATCTTCACAGGGCTTTTTTGTATCTTTTAAAGAGGGTGCTTTTTACATTATCGACTGGATGGTTCTTTGCGCGAAATCAACGAATCTCTGCGGTTGAACACCCATGGCCACGATAATGATCAGCAGGATGATAGATGTGGCATTGGTCAGCATTCCTGTTTTCACCGCCTCCTGGTTTTCCGGATTACTGCAAAAGGTGACCCGGACAACGGACAGATAATAGTAGATGGCGATTGCAGTGTTGATGGCCGCCAGCGTGACCAGATAGATATAATCCTGGCGCAAGGCCCCGACCAGGATATAGAATTTACCCATAAACCCGACAAAGGGCGGAATTCCAGCCAAGGCAAAGAGCCCTACCGCCAAGGTCAGGGCCAGAATCGGCGAGCGTTTATGCAGACCGATCAGGTCCTCGATCAGCACGTTTTCACCATCTTTGGCCACGCTGCAGATCACCAGGAAGCAGGCGAGATTCATCACCGCATAACCTGCGATGTAATAAAGGGCGTTGGCGTAACCGCTGGTCTGGAAGGTGAGCAGACCTAAAAGGACAAAACCGGCATGGGCGATACCGGAGAATCCCAGCATACGTTTGAGATCCTTCTGGACTAGTGCCGACAGATTCCCATAGAACATGGAGAGCACCGAGCAGACCTTGAGCAGATTGACAATGGTATGGCCCTCGGCGCTGACCATGCTGATAAGCCGGATGAGCAGGGCGACTGCCGCAAGCTTCGGTACCGAGGCGATAAAGGCGGTGGTTTCATTGCCGGCCCCTTCGTAGACATCCGGCACCCAGAAATGGAAGGGAAAGAGGGCAAGTTTGTAAAAAAAGCCCGCCAGGACCATCATGATGGCGACCACGGCAGCCGGTTGATCATACATGGTGGAGAGCGTCTTGACGATCACGTTCAGATGGGTGGAACCGGTAAGGCCGTACATATAGCTCATGCCGAAGAGCATAAAGCTGGTGGCCATGACCCCGAAGAGCAGGTATTTGGCCCCTGCCTCCATCTGGAAATTGATAGCGCCGGAGTCATCGCGCATCGGCACCATGATGTAGACCGTGAAGGAGGAGAGCTCCAGGGAGACAAAGATGGCCAGCAGTTCGACGCTTGACACCAGCATCATCATCCCAAGAACACCGGTGAAGAGGAAAAGGTAGTATTCGGGATGCAGTTCCTTTCTGATACTGGGGAGTTTGCGACCAATAATCAGAACGGCCAGCATGGCGCCGGCGATCAGAACCTTGAAGACCTGGGAGAAGAGATCAACCCTGTAGGACTGGAAGAAGAGATCGCCCTGCTGGTGCAGACCCATGATGGCTGCGATCAAGATGGCCGCCCCCAGACCTAGGGCGATATTTTTCACCATCCCGCTATCAGGTTTCCCCAGGCTTACAAGGAAGATAATGAGACCTGCTCCCAGCAGTGTCAACTCAGGTAGAAATAGCATTGTGTTACCTTCAGTAGGTCGTTAATCGTTAAGAGTCAACGCAGTATCAACTCAGCAGCGGCAACAGCATGACCCTGGTGGGCATGAAGCTGGCCAACAAGGTTGACGACACTGCTGTGCATCAGATTAAGAAAGGATTGCGGCCCGAGCCCTATCCAGAAGACGAAAAAAAGAAAGGGGGCCAGAGTCACAACCTCGCGCATATTCAGATCCTTCAGCCAGGACTGATCAGGGTTTGCTGTCCCGCCCCAGACGATTTTCTGCAGCATCCGGAGCATATAGGCCGCAGCAAGGACGGCCCCGGGAATCGCCGCAAGTCCCAGGGCGATGTTATGCTTAAAGAGTACATTGGTCTTGAAGGCGCCGGCCAGGATCATGAATTCGCCGACAAAGCTGTTCGTTCCCGGAAAACCGAAGGATGACAGGGAGAAAAAGGCCAGAAAGGTGACATAGACCGGCATGAATTTTCCGACCCCGGTGGCCGAGCTCAACTCACGGCTATGGGTGCGCTCATAGATCATGCCGACACAGAGGAAGAGTGCGCCGGTGGTGACGCCATGATTGATCATCTGCAGGATGGAGCCCTCCATACCCTGAATGTTTAACACAAAGATGCCCAGCGTCACAAACCCCATATGACCCACCGAGGAATAGGCGATCAGCTTTTTCATATCCTGCTGGGCCAGCGCCGTAAACCCCCCGTAGATGATGCCGGCAATCGACAGCCAAAGGATGTACGGCATCAGGTAGACCGTGGCCTCCGGGGTGATGGGTAGGGCGAAACGCAGAAACCCATAGGTTCCCATCTTCAACAGGATGCTGGCCAGGATAACCGAACCGGCGGTGGGCGCCTCAACGTGGGCGGCCGGCAACCAGGTATGGAAGGGGAACATCGGCACCTTGATCGCAAAGGCCAGGAAAAAGGCCAGGAAGAGCAGGATCTGATGGGGAAATGAGTAGTTCACCCACATCATATCCGGGATAAAAAAGCTGTAGTGGTTGGCCATATAGAGCCAGATGATGCCAACCAGCATCAGGATGGACCCGGCCAGGGTATAGAGAAAGAATTTTACCGAGGCGTAGATCTTGCGGGGCCCGCCCCAGATACCGATAAGCAGATACATCGGGATGAGCATGGCCTCCCAGAGGATATAGAAGAGCACGAAATCCAGAGCGACAAAGACGCCCAGCATGGCGGTTTCCATGACCAACAGGCAGATCATGAAGGTTGCGATCCTGGTCTTGATATAGGACCAGGAGGCCAGAACGCAGAGCGGCATAATCAGGGTGGTCAGGATGACCAGCAGGATGGATATCCCGTCCACACCGACCACATATTGGATATTCAACGATTGGATCCAGGCATGGTGCTCTGCGAACTGAAATTTGGCGGTAGTTCTGTCAAAACCGGTAACAAGCAGGAGGGACAGCACCGCGATAACCGTGGTCACCGCCAGGGTCCAGTATCGGCTGAACGAATCATTTTTGACAATGAGCAATGGAATCACCCCGGCTAAGGGGAGAAAGACAAGCGTGCTCAGCAGCGGAAATCCCGGATTAAGAAGTAGTTGATCCATTACAGATGGTCCTCAGATTCAGTGTATTAAAGGCAGACATACGCGAAAAGAATAAGGGCGGCAAAGGAGACCGTGTAATAGATGGTCTGCTGTATCTGCCCTCTCTGCAGGACAATGGCCACCCGTCTTCCCATGGCACGGACACAACGGGCTGTCCCGTCCACCATGCCGTCAATCCCGTGCCAGTCAAACCAGGACCAGAACCTGGCCGTGGTCATCAGGCCCGTCAGGCCGACGACCTCGTAGGCCGCACCCCAGGCCGTATCCATCCATTGCAGGGGTTTTCGGGCCAGCCAAAGGAATACCTGGCCACCCTTGCGGTAAAACCAGTCCAGATCGAGACTGATCGTTGGTTCGGCTGCGGTCCATTTTTTGAAAAGGAAGAAACCCAGGGCCGTAAAGGCGAGAATCTGCAGGGTCTCGCTCATGTGGTAGGCGGTGTACGGGTTGAATTCAACATCTTGAAAAGGAAGCATATTGTACAGGAAGGGCAGATAGCAGCCGATGAGGATACAGAGAAAAGCGGCTATCATCATAGCCATCTGCATATTCCATGGCGGATCTTCGGCCTTCTCGAAGCTCTCGGCTGGAC
>JAJYAX010000264.1 GCA_021779275.1 Deltaproteobacteria bacterium
TCTCCGCCGGAGTAATAGATGGCCATGATGAAGAAAATATGTGTCCTGCCGGTTATGGTAGCGTACATAATGATGGATGGTCAAAAGAATTATTCTTGGTCAGGATCATCCTGTGGAATTGGTGCATTTCTTGTGAGGCTGTATTTGCAGCGTTTGTCCGGGCGGCAGGCTTGGAACCGCAGACAACTATGGATTGTTTTCGCCGGCTGTAAATTTTTTCACGAGATTTGGCATTTCGAAAATACTGGTTACAATGGGGGGCAATGCGTTTAGATCAGGAAATTTCTCACTGGGTAGATTTTCGCCGAAAGTTCAAGCATCCGTATCTTTCCCGCATCCGGTGAGATCAGCGTCAGTGAGCGGAATATCATTTCAACACCATGGAGGTAGCGAATTTTGCTAAAGATCCGGCAACTTCTTCCGGCGGTTTTACTGCCGGTTTTTCTTGCGATAGCATCGCCGGCCGGCGCGACAATGTACGGGGTTTTCGACGCCAGGGGGGCTTTTCATTATCGGGACGTGTCAGAGAAAAGCGGCAGAATCAAGGTCGTTCTCGGAGATCGTGCGCCCCGCGCCCAGCTCTCAACACATGAGAATGATTACACGACGGATCGATTTGATGCCGTGATCCAGGAGGCGGCCGCAAAGAGCCGGATTGACCCCCTTCTGGTCAGGGCGGTCATTAAGGTCGAATCGAACTTTAACCCGAAGGCGGTCTCCCGCCAAGGCGCCCGGGGACTGATGCAGATCATGCCGGATACCGCCAGGAAACTGCGCCTCAATGACCCGTTCAGTCCAAGGCAGAACATCATCGCCGGTACACGATATCTCAAACAGCAAGTGGAGAGTTTTGGCGACATCCGGCTCGGGCTGGCCGCGTACAACGCCGGGCCGGGCCGCGTCACTTCGCAGGGCATGATCGCCTTTATCCCGGAAACCCAGGCTTATGTCGCCAGGGTAATGGGTTATTACCGTCAGTACAAAGATCACCCATGAAATTTTGGAGGGTACCCCTCCCGGAAATTTTTCAGTCCTTGATTATAATCATGTACCATCGATGGCTGATGGATTATCTTTGCTTTGAGAATGAAAAAATTTCGTTGATCCTGGGAACATTTAACAATCTACTTCGGAGACGACCCATGAAGAGGAAAGAATTGGTTGAAAGTATTGCTGAGGCGGCAGAAATAAACAAGGCGGCCGCAGAAAAGGCGCTGAAGGGCATCTTGGCGGCGATCACCGAGGCTCTCAAAAAAGGCGATACGGTAACCCTTGTGGGTTTCGGCGCCTTTTCAGTGTCAAAACGTGAGCCTCGCGAGGGCAGGAATCCGAAGACCGGCGCTCCTATAAAAATCCCTGCAAAGAACCTGGCCCGATTCAAAGCAGGCAGCAAGTTGTCCGAGACAATCAATTAAACCTCTTGAAAGATTCTCCAAGGAGAGAAACACTATGATTTCAGGACTTTTTAAACCATTGCATCTTATTGTTATCTTGGTCATCGTCATTATTATTTTCGGAGCGGGCAAACTGCCTGAAATCGGTGAGGGCCTCGCGAAGAGCATCAAATCCTTTAAGAGGGGAATGGCCGACACGGATACTGATCAGACCACCACAAAATCGTCCGAAGGGAAAGAGGAAAAAAAGGCATGACGCATAGAGAACGAGACGCCCTTGAGCAGGCCGGCAAGCTGATGGAACGGATCAAAAAAGGGGCATTTCTTACCGTCAAGGCAGACGGCGGCATCAACACCATGACCATCGGCTGGGCAACCATCGGGTATATATGGCAACGGCCCGTGTTTATGGTGGCAGTGAGAGATTCAAGGCATACCTTCACCCTGCTTGAAAAGACGGACAATTTTTCCGTCACCATTCCGGCGGGCGACGCACAGAACAAGGCCGTTATGTTCTGTGGAACGAAGTCAGGCCGGGACGTCGATAAGTTCAAAGAGTGTAATCTGCCGCCCGGACCGGCCAGGTGTATCGAATCACCCATCATTGACATTCCCGGTGTCCATTACGAATGCAGGATCGTCTATAAGTCGGCAATGAATAATACGTTTCTCGATGGCGACCTTGAGAAGCTGTACCCTAAGAAAGATTACCACACGCTCTATTTTGGCGAGATTCTGGCCTGTTACGAAACCATATGATGTTTTCGCCAGGTGCGAGGGCTGGAGGAGGAAAGATCTCTCCGCGTCATAGGCTGGTGATGTGCCGGAAGACATCTGGTTTCCGGCACATTTAAGCCAGGAGAGGTTTTGTGTTCCGTTATTGCTGAGACCCCATAATCATGAAATCTGACTGGACCACCCTTATCGGCCTGATCGCTGCAATCTGCACCACCTGTTCGTTTTTGCCTCAGGTGATCAAGATAGTGAGATCAAAAAAGACCACGGATGTTTCCCTCCTGATGTATGCCATCCTCACTACAGGCTTGTTCCTGTGGCTGATCTATGGGCTTATCCTGCACGATTTTCCTCTGATTTTCTCAAACAGCATCAGCCTTGCCCTCTCTGCTTGTGTGCTGCTGCTTAAGATACGGCATGGATAAATGTCTTTAAAAACAAAAAAAATCCGCCTGAAATTTTTCCGCCTCGGCTTGCCGGTTGTGATCTGCTGCCTTGGCGTGCTGGTTCTGTATGGCATGTACAAAAAACCCCGCGAGTCCTCAATGCATCTCTTCCAAGGGAAAACCATGGGGACTTTTTACACAATACGGGTGGCAGGGGACTTGCCGGAAACAGAAGAGGCCCTGCAGGATGAGATCCGTGCCCTGCTTGAACAGGCCAACGCCGAAATTTCCACATACAGCAGCACCTCGACCCTCTCGCGTTTTAATCAATACCGCGGAACCGACCCGCAGCCCATCAGCCACGGGATGGCCGACCTTATTTTGATGGCCTTGCGTGTCGGACACCTTACCCATGACGCGATGAATATCACCATCGGTCCTCTGGTAAATCTGTGGGGATTTGGCCCTGATAAGCATATGCTGGGGACGATCCCCGATCAGACCGACATCGACAGGGCGCGCCGGAATGTCGGTCTTCAGCATCTCAAGCTGATAAGTGAGGGGCGGGGCGACTTCCTGCAAAAGGATCTTCCTGATCTGTACGTCGACCTTTCCTGCATGGGGGAAGGCTATGGCACTGCGCTACTATCCCGCCTGCTGGATCGTAAAGGAATTGTTAATTATCTTATTTCACTTGGAAATGCAACATTTGCCCGCGGCCTGAATCCGGCGGGGCAGCCTTGGCGCGTCGCCATCCGGGAACCCACCGATGCCGCTGTCGAGGTGCGGGACGAGGTGTGTCTTCAGGGGTATGATATCAGCACGTCCGGAAGTTATCTCAACTATTTTGAGAAAGGAGGGAAACGGTATTCCCATATCATCGACCCGGCAACCGGCAGGCCCATCGACCATCATCTGGTCTCCGCATCGGTGATCGCGCCGACCCCACTGGAAGCCAACGCCTGGGATATCAGTATGATGGTATTGGGCACCGAGAAGGCAATTGAACTGGCCCGGGAGCAAGGGCTGGCGGTCTACCTTGTTACCAAGACCGAGAAAGGCTTTACGACGTATATGAGCCCGCAGTTTAAAAAATTTCTTATCACCAATAAGCAAAAACCCAGCAAGGGCCTGTAAAGGATGTAGAAGGCACTCTCAAAAGCAAGCCATCATTTTCCAGCCGCCAGGCCTTTGCCAAGCTCAAAGGCCCGCCGGCACTCTTTGGGAAACACCTCCTGGCGCCGCCTGCGTTTGGCCTCCCCGTCGAAGCGTTCGGAATCGTACTTGTCATAATCGCTGTACTGCAGGGTATCGGTTACAGAGAGCAGCTCACAGGTGCCGAAATGGCGTTCCATAGCCGCCTTCATCAGGTTGAAATGATGGGGGTAGCCCAACTGTTCCATAAACTCGTGGCCGACATTCATGGTGTAGATAAGCGCCGTTGGTATCTTCCGGGGAAAGA
>JAJYAX010000265.1 GCA_021779275.1 Deltaproteobacteria bacterium
GTGGTGTCGGTAGGCCTTGGAGGGCGTTCTTCCAGGACTTGCTGACATGTTGCTGCCCCAGATCCGACGGTGACGAGGAACGGGGCTGAATTTCACAGGAGGTGGCTGGCGCATCTTTTTATTATGAAAATTCAGATCCCCACTGTTCCCTTCTATGGCTCAGAATCATAAAGGCCGCCATACACTGCATTGCGAGCAGTCGCATCGCAAATCGGCAAAAGATCGACTGCATGAGTTCTGGGCCGTCTTCGACAAGGAGGACGAGGTCCTTATCTGCATCAATGCCGATCCGGATGCCCTGGCCTGTGCCATGGCCATCAAAAGACTCCTTCGTTACCGGGTGAAAAATGTTGTCATCGCCCATCCCAATGAGATCAGACGCCTGAATAACGTTTCGATGGTGGAGATGCTGAAACTCCCCCTGGAGCGGCTGAGTACGGTGAAGCTCAAGGATTTCACGAAAAAAATCCTCGTTGATTCCCAACCCAATCACCTGCCCTGCTTTGAAAAGATCGAATTCAATGTGATCATTGACCACCATCCCCAGGCAGGAGAGTGGCAGGCCGTCCAGTATGTGGATATCCGGCCGGATTACGGCGCCGCTTCCACAATGCTGGTTGAGTATCTCCGGGCTGCGGGAATGAAGCCTTCGGTCTCTCTGGCCACCGCCCTTTTCTACGGGATCAAGGTGGATACCGCAAATTTTGAAAAACAGTCGCGACTGGCCGACGGCATCTCCTTCCGCTATCTTTTTAACATCGCCAACAGGAACCTGGTCCGCAAATTTGAACTCACGGACCTCCGGCGCTCCGAACTCAGGTATTTCAATATTGCCCTGGCTGAACTGAAGTATTCCAAACGGCGTTACTACTCCCATATCGGCAAGGTGAGGAGCCCGGACGTTCTTGTTATCATAGCTGATTTTTTGAATCACGTCGGCGAGATCGACTGGGTTTTCGTCTCCGGAATCCATGGCGATAAACTTGTGGTGATCTTTCGTTGCGACGGATACCGCAAGAGTGCCGGCAAACTGGCGTCCAGGACCTTCGGTTCGATTGGCTCCGCAGGCGGGCATAAGGAGTCGGCCAGGGCGGAGGTGCCCCTGAAAAATCTTTCTATTAATGAGAAGGATTTTACCTCTCAGACCTTGATGCGATTGACAATGCGGCATATGCAGTAGATTATCCGGTATGATCGATCCGGCGTGAAGGCGGCAGTGTGCGTTTCGGGTTCCCTTCTCATCTTCGGCAGCGGTCTGCGGAGATTTCTGGTCTTCTTTATTCTACGGGTAATGCATGTTAAAACCCACGACACTTGCGATGATTCTTGCGGGGGGACGGGTGGACGAACTGAATGTCCTGACCTATTACCGCCCCAAGTCGGCAGTTCCCTTCGGCGGATTCGGACGGGTTATTGACTTTCCCCTCAGCAACCTGATGAACTCGGGCATTGAGCAGGTGGCGATCTTGAGCCAATACCGAAGCTATTCCCTGATAAACCATATCGGCACCGGCGCCGCCTGGGACATGATCGGCAGACATCGCCGGGTGGCGGTTCTCCCTCCCTTTACGGCCTCGGAGGGCAGCAACTGGTACCGGGGGTCGGCGGATGCGATCTTCAAAAATCTGGATTTTGTCCGGTATCATGAACCGGAGGATATCCTGATCCTGTCGGGTGACCATATCTACAAGATGGAATATCAGGATATGATTGCCTATCATCATCAAAAGGATGCCGATCTGACCGTCGCCTTTATCAAGGTCCCCCGAAAAAAGGCCCACAGGTTCGGTATCGCCGCCATCAATAATGAAGACGGCGCCCGGGGGGGACGGATCGAGCAGTACTGGGAGAAGCCCGCCGTGCCCGAGTCCGACTGGGCGTCGCTCACTGTCCTCTGCTTTAAGCCCGAGGTGCTCTATCGAGCCTTGGAAGAGAACCAGGCCGGGGAGTCCTTTGAATTCGGCCGGGACATCATCCCCCTGCTGCTCCACCAGAACTGCCGGGTCTACGGGTATAAATTCTGCGGCTACTGGGGATACACCAGGACGGTGGATGAGTATTGGCAGTCCAATATGGATCTACTGGGCGACAGGCCGCTTATCGACATGGAGCAATGGGGGATCCGGACCAACCTGGAACACCGGGGAATCCGGGATTTTCAACCTGCCCTGATGGGGGATAACGCCGTCGTGCACAACAGCATGGTCTATAACGGCTGTGTGGTTGAAGGCACTGTCCGGAATTCAATTCTCTTTCCGGGTGTGCATGTCGGCAAGGGCGCCGTCATCGAGAATTCGGTCCTCTTCTTCGACAATATCGTAGGCGCTAACTGCCGGCTCAACAAGGTGGTGGCCGATGTGAACACGATCTACGGCGAGGGGGTTGTGGCCGGGTCCGAACCGGGAAGAATCCCTGCCCGGGTCACCGTCATAGGCTGGAACAACCATGTACCGGAACAGACGATCATCGAAGAGGGCGTCACCGTCTATCCTCATCTGAAGAACGGAAAATGGCTACGGCATGTGAAGACCGGGGAGGTGCTCCGATGATCAAGACCAAAGAGGCCCTGGTCCTGTTGCTGGCGGGCGGCGTCGGCAGCCGGTTGAATATCCTGGTCCAGAATCGGGCCAAGCCGGCGGTGCCCTTTGCAGGCTTGTACAGGATAATCGACTTCAGCCTCAGCAACGTGATGAATTCCGGGCTGAAAAAGGTCGGTGTCCTGACCCAGTATAAACCCCTGTCCCTGATGAGCCACCTGGCCGGCGGCGAGGCCTGGGATTTCACCGGCCGGAGTCGGGGTGTAAAAATCCTGCCGCCGCGGACCGGCTCCAGGGACTCGGACTGGTATAAAGGGACGGCCGATGCGGTCCGGCGCAATATCGATTTCATCGAGGCCAATCCCACCGATGAGGTCCTGATCCTGTCCGGCGACCATATCTACCATATGGATTTCGATGCGATGATCGAGTATCACCGTTCAAAAAAGGCCGACGTGACCATCGGCATGATGGTGGTGCCCAAGAGTGAGATTCACCAGTTCGGCGCCGGGATCATTGACAGACACAACCGGATCGTGGAATGGGAGGAAAAGCCGAAAGTGCCGCGGACCAATCTGGCCTCTATGGGGATCTATGTCTTCGACCGCAAGTATTTGTTGAATTCCCTGGCCAGGGATAGAGACGAGGTCGATTTCGGCATGCATATCCTGCCCTGGGCCATCGACAACGACAACGTCTTTGCCTATCCCTTTTACGGCTACTGGCGCGATGTCGGCACCATTCAGGCCTACTGGGAGGCCAATATGGACGTGATCCGGAAGGACAGCGGCATCTCGCCGCAGAAATGGGGAATCCGGACCAATGTTGAGGCCCAGGGCCGGCCGGCGGATCGCGCTCCGGCCCGCTTCGGCCAGAAGGCCCATCTGCGCAATGCGATGATATCGGCCGGTTGCGATATTCGGGGGACGGTGGAACATTCCCTCCTCGCCCCCGGAGTTATCGTCGAGGAGGGAGCGGTCGTTAGAAATTCCATCCTCTTTGCCGATTGTCATATCAGCCGCAATGCCATCGTCGATCTGGCAATTCTGGATAAGAGAGTCACTGTCGGCGAACATGCCGTTGTCGGGGCGGGAGAGAATTACATGATCGCCAACCGGTTGCAGCCGACCCATCTCTATACCGGCATCACGCTGATCGGCAAAGGCGCCCGGGTGCCCGCCGAACAGAAGATCGGCAGAAATTGCGCGATCAATTCCTATATCAGGGAAGAGGCCTATTCCCGGACTGTGATGGAGGACGGAGACTCACTCTTCCCGGACGGTGAAATATCGTAGCCTTCCGACGGTCATGTGCAAGGCAGGCGACGTGCCGTGGCCGCAGCAAAAAAAATGTTCATTTTTATGATTCGATATGGTATGTATCTCGCACTCCATCGGGCAGATGGACTTCAGCGATGATCACGAATTGCCCCCGTA
>JAJYAX010000266.1 GCA_021779275.1 Deltaproteobacteria bacterium
AGCTGGGGCAGTTCATCAATACGAAATTTCCGGATGAAGCCGCCGAAGCGGGTTACCCGATGATCGTTCTTCAACGCCCAGACAGCCCCATCTTGTTCGGCATTTTGCCGCATCGACCGGAACTTATGGATCATGAACGGGACAATTTTCCTCCCTATCCGTTCCTGACTGTAAAAGACCGGCCCGTCAGACTCCATTTTGATGATCAAGGCCGAGAGGAGCATAATCGGAGAGCAGATGAGCAGAAGAGTAAGAGAGAGAAGAATATCCACCGTTCGCTTCACTATGATTTGCCATCTGTTAAGAGAAAACCCCTCCGAATAGATGATCCAGCTGGGCTCCATATTTTCAACCAGGAGCCTGCCGGTCACCCTCTCATAAAAACTAATCCCCTGCTCTATCACAATCCCCTGCATCTTGTACTTCAACAACTTCTTTATAGGGGTCGTCCCCCGGCGATCATCAAGAGCCACAACGATCCTCTGGATATGCCTGTCCGGCAGGAGACGTACTATCTCATCGAGATCCTTAAAAAACAGTGCATGATTCGGATTATAAATCGTCTCCCGTTCCCCGACAAAGCCCAGAATTTTATACGAAGAATTCTGCTTCCCCTCGATCTCTCGTGCGATATCCTCCGCCAGTCTGCCCGTCCCAAGGACGACAATCGCCTGGACAAACATTCTTCTTCTGAGAACAAAATAATAAATAGCCCGCCAGAGCAGAATCATCAGGCAGATGATGACATACCCCGTCCAGAACACCCGCGATGGAATAATCATCTCAGGCAGGGAGTAGTATATCCCTCCCAGCAGGATGCACCCCACCCCGAAGGCCTGGGTTATCCGTGTCGCGGTGACGGTCATAGACAGATCATTTTTCAGATCATACAGATCAAAAAAATAGAGGCTCGTCTGAAAGACAACCATAACCACACCTGACCTGTACATATCGCTGAAGATGTTCATGCGGAACATGAACCCCCCCCGGTACAGCCAATCGACGGCCAGCAGGGATAGAAAGATCAGCAGGCCCTCCCCAAAGAAAAAAATTATATCCCTGAAGTGGTAATATTTATTACAGACATACGGCATGCCACATCCTGAAAATACTCCCGTTTGAGATTCACCACTGAATCACTTGGAATTCAACGACTTCTTCAAAAAAGGACTATCATAGCCGACTTGTAAAAGTCAATAAAAATGCCCTGTAAACAGTAAAATATCCACGGTCAATCTTTATGGGATTTGAATAATTACAAACAAATAAAAAAGGTAAATTATAAATCCGCCCGTAAAACCGGCCTCGGCTCCCCGTCCTGATCCGCATCAGCCGCCATGCCAATAACACCGAACCCCAGCAGAGAGCCGACGACCTCATGGAGAGGGAGTCCGACGACATTGGAATATGACCCCGACAGGGACTTGACCAGAAACGCCCCCTGCCCCTGGATTCCATAGGCGCCCGCCTTATCCAGCGGCTCTCCGGTCGCCACATAGGCCCTGGCTATATCCTCGGTGATATCGGCGAAGGTGACCCTGGTGACCACGGAATCGGCAATCCGGACGCGTGCATCCAGGCAGCCGATACAGAAGCCTGTATGCACACAATGTTCCCGTCCGGAAAGACGCAGCAACATCAGGAGGGCGTCGTCCTTATCCTTCGGTTTACCAAGGATACTCCCCTCAAGAGAGACCACGGTATCAGCCGCCACCACCCAGCTCTCAGGGCGGGCCTTCATCACCGCCATGGCCTTTTCCGCTGCCATCCGCAGCACAAACGCCTCCGGCGCTTCTCCGGGAAGCTCTTTCTCGACGACATCTGCTCTCCGGACCGTGAAGACCAGCCCGAGGTCCTGAAAATATCCTTGCCTGCGTGGTGAGCCGGAGGCGAGAATCAGGGATTTTTCAGTGGAAAAGATCCTGTCTCCTCTGCACGTCCTACCCCTTGATTGCATACCCGCCATCGACAATAATAACCTGCCCCTGGATCATCGCCGCAAACGGGCTGCAGAGAAAAAGAGCGACATCCGCCACGTCGTCAGGGGTCGTCAATCGGCCAAGCGGGGTCTTGGCCAGGGCTGTGGCCAGTATCTCTTCCCGGTTGGGAAATTTTTTTAAGGCATCCGTATCCACCGCGCCGGCGCTGATGGTATTGACATTGATCCCCCATCCGCCCAGTTCGACCGCCAGATGGCGAACCAGGGATTCCAGGGCGGCCTTCGAGGCCCCGACGATCGTATAATTTTCAATGGCCCGCACGGCCCCGAGACTGGAGACCGCAATCACCCGGCTCCCCCTCCTCATCAGAGGCGCGCCCTGCTGCACCAGGAAAAGCAGGGCCTTGGCATTAATATCCATGGCCCAGTTCCAATGCCGCTCCGTCAGTTCCAGACAGGGTTTCAAGACACCGGAGGCGGCATTGCTCACCAGGATATCGAGCTGCCCGAACTCCTGGCCGATGGTTCCGAACATGGCCTTGACATCATCTTCATTGGCCACATTGGCCTTCACCAGCAGACACCTGCGGCCAAGTTTTTCAACAGTCGCCGAGGTGTCTTCGGCATCCTTCCGGTGCCGCACATAGTTCACGATCAGATCTACGCCATGCTGGGCAAGCCTGAGCGCAATTGCCCGGCCGATCCCCCTGGAACCTCCGGTGACCAGCGCAACTTTTCCTTTCAATTCAAACATGTATAATCCTCAACAGTAATAAATATCGCCAATTCTTCTCCCTCCGGGAGACTGATTCCTTTGGAAAAATATTCCCCCCTCCCGTCCCCCTTTACGGTCAAAATATTTTTCTTTCTATTTCACCATACTTACAGTCGTAAGGCAAGGATCATTCTCTTCATCGTGCCGCGAAGAAAGCGGATCGGGTTGAAACGGACAGGCGCCAGCCATTCCGGCGCTACAAAACCGGATCCATGGAAATCAAGGGGGTGCAGGAACGGAAACTCGATTTCCGCAAGCTGAGCGCCAGGGCATTTTCTTCTGCCGGCCGCAAGCCACAGCGGACTCCTATCGGGCGCCAGTTCCAGGGCTGCAAGTAGGGCCGTATCGACGGCCAGCGGATTGACGGAGCCGGCAACACACTGCAAGGCCAGTGGCCGCCCGTGCAGAGGGCCGCTGACATGCATGGCTGTAATACCATCTGCAATGGTTATATTTTCGGGCAACAGGTCGACCAGAGCCAGGATGATCTCCGCAAACCGATGATGGGTATCCCCATACCGCATATGGAGCAGGGACTTTTGCAGGCCCTTGACTATACCGAATATATTTTTTACCGCAATGGTCATATACATCTGATTATGGGCCTTGATCTTCGGCAGATTGACCAGCAGGTCGCAGTCAAGGGCCTGAGCGGCCACACCGATGCGGAGGCCGTTGGCAAGGATAAACTCCCGGGATGTGGCGAACTCCACCACCCGAACGCCTAATTGCATCAGGTCGGAATGGACCCCGAGACGTTTCAGGACCGCAGCCGCTGAACCAAAGGCCGGGGAATCGCCAATACATACATCAGCCCCGCGGTCGACAAACCATCCCGCCACAGCTGCAATAAAGCGGGGGTCCGTACAGGCAAGAGCCGGTCCGTAGGCACTGATCAGATTGGGTTTGAGCAGGACCTTTTTTCCTCGCAGGTTCCCGGCAATTCCCAAAAAAGGAGACAGGCGTTCCAGAAGAGCCGACAGAGCAGGGCGCGTGTAGACACACCTCTCCAGCAGGACATTAAGGGCTCCGTTCATGAGATATCCTGAGAGGGAGGGAGGAATCGGTCTGCTCTAGAAACAGGAAAGCCGGTCCCGCACCCGCGAGACCGGCTTCTCCTGGAGAAAGGAGAGAAGAGATAAAAAGCATAATATGAGAAGCAACATTCATGCCACATCTTTTTTTAAAATTAAATATCTTCTATTTTTAAATCGTTAGCCAGGACTAAAAATAACTCGCGTACGTCTCCGGAGAGGTT
>JAJYAX010000267.1 GCA_021779275.1 Deltaproteobacteria bacterium
CGGCCCCAACGGAGCGGGAAAGACCACATTCTTCAATACCTTGACCGGCATCTACCAGCCGGAGGAAGGCCGGGTCGTCTTTAACGGAAAACCCCTCAACGGGCTGCGGCCCGACCAGATCGCCTCACGCGGCCTCTCCCGTACATTTCAGAATATCCGCCTCTTCGGGAATATGTCCGTCATTGAAAATATTCTGGTGGGCATGCACGTTCACCTAAAACAGTCGCCGTTGGACACCCTCTTCCATCTCCCCTTCTTTAAAAAAGAAGAACGGGAATCAGAACAAAAGGCGGAAGAACTGATGGAATACGTGGGTCTGAAGGGAGTCGGCAATGAGCTGGCCAAAAATCTGCCCTATGGAGGCCAGCGCCGACTGGAGATCGGCCGCGCCCTGGCGGCCGATCCGCTCATGCTGCTGCTGGATGAGCCCGCTGCCGGCATGAACCCCCAGGAGACCGAGGATGTCACCCGCCTCTTCCGGCGTATCCGGGACGAAAAAGGCATCACCATTCTGCTTATCGAACACGATATGCGGGTGGTCATGAACATCTCGGAGCTGATCTGCGTCATGGATCACGGCGAAAAAATTGCCGAAGGGACCCCGGATGAAATCCGCTCCAACACCCAGGTCATCGAGGCCTATCTCGGCCGGGGTGCGGTTGCCGGCCAGCATGAGGAGAAAATATCGTGAGCCTCCTGTCTCTTCACAATATCCACAGCTACTACGGACACATCCATGCCCTCAAGGGTATCTCGATTGAGGTCAACGAGGGGGAAATCGTGACCCTGATCGGCTCAAACGGCGCCGGCAAGAGCACCACACTGCGCACCATCTCCGGGATGATCCACCCCCAGCAGGGCCAGGTTCTGCTGGACGGCCGGGATATCTCCCAGATGAAACCACATGCCATCGTTCATGCCGGACTCGGGCATGTACCCGAGGGCCGGGGAATCTTTCCAAATCTGACGGTGCAGGAAAATCTGGAGATGGGGGCGTTCACTGTCAATGACCCGGCGGAGACCGAACGGAGAATGCAGTACGGTTTCGAGATGTTTCCACGTCTGAAAGAGCGGATCAGCCAGCATGGCGGCACCCTTTCCGGCGGTGAACAGCAGATGCTCGCCATTGCCCGCGGACTGATGATGAATCCGCGTCTCTTGATGCTTGACGAGCCTTCCATGGGCCTGGCCCCTGTTCTGGTTGAGTTAATATTCGATATCGTCAAGGAATTGAACGAGAAAGGGACAACTATCCTGCTGGTGGAACAGAATGCCCTGATGGCCCTGTCCATTGCCCACCGGGGCTATGTGATCCAGAACGGAGAAATTGTCATCAATGACACGGCCGCCAGCCTGAAGAGCAATGAAATGGTGCAGAAGGCCTACCTGGGTATTGATTGATCACGCTCGCCCGTATCCAGATTATACCGTTTTATCTTCTTCAGAAGTCCCTGCCGGGTGATGTGCAGCAGGTCAGCCGCCTTGGTTTTATTCCCCAGCGCCTTCTTCATGGCTCTTTTGATCAGACCGACCTCCAGATTCCTGACCTGCGGTTCTATGGCATAACTGGCAGACGGTTCGTTCTCACCTGATTTCCTCTGCTGGCGGTAAAAAGAAAGGAGCTCTCTGGAACATTTCTCAATGGAAACAACCTCACCGCTGACTGTCAAGGCTACCAATCGTTCAATCTCTTTCAAAAGTTGGCGGACATTCCCCGGCCAGGAATATTGCTCAAACATGTCGAGAAGCTCAGATGTAAATCCCGCCACATTCTTATTGAAATGCTTATTGGTCACCTCAAGAAAATGCAGGGCCAAGGGGAGGATGTCCTCCTGCCGGTCCCGGAGCGGAGGAATGAGTATTTCCACCGAAAAAAGACGGAAAAACAGATCCTCACGAAAAAGTCCATTTTTGACCTGCACAGTCAGGTCCTTGTTGGTGGCACTGATCAAACGCAGGTCATAGTGGATCAGTCTGCTGCTCCCCAGCCTGGCCCCTTCCCCTTCCTGGATCGCCCGGAGAAATTTCGGCTGGATCTGCAGCGGCATCTCGGCGATCTCATCGAGAAAAAGAGTCCCGCCGCTGGCCTCTTCAAACAGGCCCTTCCTGACTGCGTCCGCCCCGGTGAAGGCCCCTCTTTCATGACCGAAAAATTCGCTTTCCACCAGATTTTCCGGGATACAGGCACAGTTAACCGGGACAAACGGCTGCTGCCTCCTCTCTCCCGATTCATGAATCATCCGGGCTATAAGCTCCTTTCCGGTCCCATTTTCGCCTTGAATGATCACATTTATCGGTGAATTGGCAACGACCTGGACGAGGTCCAGGACCTCTCGCATGGCAGCACTTTCGGCAATGATCCGCGTACCCCTGACAGTTGCCTGCTCCAACCGGCCTACTTCCTTATTCAGGTAACCGGCAATACGCAAAATCTCCTGATTGAGGACAATGGATTCAATGGAGATGGAAAGGAATTGGGCCACCTCTTCCAGCTGTTGGAGATCCTCTGCATCGAATGACTCCCCCTTTGTTTTATTGAGAAGTTCGACCGCACCGGTAATCAAGTTTCCGCTCATCCCTTTTATGGGCGCACAAATCATATTCCGGCTGATAAATCCTGTTTGTTCATCCGCATACATATGAAATCCAGGATTGGATCTCAGGTCATTTTCAATACAACTTATCCCGGAACTGATGACCTTGCCGACGATACTCCCCTCCAGAGGTGGTTCGATCTGCATTTCGCTGAGACCGGTACCGAAGATGGAACATATCCTGTTACTTCCTATTTCCATGATAAATATTGTGCATCGCTCCACATTCATCAGTTTAGGCAGGATGCGGATATAGAACGTCACGAAGGCCCTGTAGTCATCCATGGCCCAGGAACTTGTGACCTGAGATAAACGCTGTCTGAGAACGGCCAGATGCTTCCTGGAAGAATGGGAAAGGGAGGGGGTAAGATACGGCATAGGTAAACTCGGTTGTCGATACTTTCATTACCATCTTGCAAGGGGGATGTCTGCTTTTCCCCTTGTACTCCAGCGATACTACAGTAGGTTACTGTACATGACCGCAGGGTATTTGTCAAAATCCTTTTCTCTCGCGAGGAAGGACGAGCAACGAAACAGGAAACGTCGTTTCCGTTCTCTGGTGATAAACCTTCGACTCAGGGTATGGAGTTCACGTGCATTCACAGGACAGATTTTTTTCAGAACCAGGAGGAAACCTTAAGGAATTGTAATAACGGAGAAAAGCCACAGGACACATCCATAAAAACCATTAACCGGCCCGTTATCATGTTTTGGCATGTCCTATGCAAGGTGTTTTCCGCCAGAAGACTTCTCCCTCGGTAGATTGAAAGTCTTCGATACTGCGGTTTTCAGCACAACGGCATCAACAAAATTATCTGCATTGACTGTATCTTGACCGGTTAGTGAAAAGGATGTTTACAGCCCCCCCGGTTTATGTGAATTATCTGATTAAACTGTTTGGGGTACTTTCAGTGCAGATGGTTCTTCTTTCAGTGTATCTTGGCATCGATTGAATGGGGGTCTGTTCGTAGAGGATGGTACCCTATATCGTGGGAAACATCTTTTCTCCCTATAACTTCATAGATATCAACGGCTCCTTCCTTGTCGTTGTATTTCTTCACCCTCCACTGGTTTGCATAGACGAAAAGTTTTACCTGTTGGTATGTCGATTCGCTGATCAGGATTGAATTCGTTTTTCTCCGGGTGAGATCCTGAATTCGAAAGGTCTCATTGACCACATCTCCAATGACGGTATACTCCATCTTTTTACTAAATCCAATATTCCCGACAATAGCCTCACCGGTGTTGATACTGATACCGATTTTCAACGGCACCCCGCATCGTTCCAGGGAAAGCCTGCTGACGGTCTCAATTTCTTCGATCATCGCAATGGCTGCCAGGGTTGCATCAAGTGCCGGATTTTTTGTCGAGACGG
>JAJYAX010000268.1 GCA_021779275.1 Deltaproteobacteria bacterium
GGCCCTGGCTGTGCAGGCGGTTCCGAGACGCTTTCATCCCAAGAGGATTCATATGGCGACCAAGATCTTCCAGGCCCTCCGCATCGCGGTCAATACGGAACTGGAAAATCTCTCGACAATCCTCGACGAAGCGGTGCCCTTGCTGAAACCCGGAGCCCGGTTCTGCGTGATCTCTTTTCATTCTCTTGAAGATAGGGTCGTTAAGAGAAAATTCAACAAAAACGAATTGTTGAGAGTCGTAACCCCCAAACCTGTAATCCCTGCGGCAGACGAAATTGCAGGAAATCCACGATCCCGCAGCGCCCGGCTGCGGGTTGCGGAAAAGATAGGCGTGGAAATAGGCGTGAAAAAAGGCGTAACAGAAGGCAAATAGTCCAGGAGGAGAGAGATGAACGTTCATAACCCAGCTCAATCATTTTTACGGCCGATGGTGAACACCCGTTTCAAGCAGCAGTTTTGCAGGCAGAAAACCCTTACGGTGGATAAGGTGTTGTGGCTGTCGGTCGGGAAGGTTCTTGTTGTTCTCTGTCCTCTGGTCCTGGTGATGAATCTCTGGCTTGCCTCTTCGTTACGCAATCTCGATGTCTCCGTTAAGGAGGTCGAAAACCTTCGGCTTGAACTGATGGATAAACAGATCAAACTGAGAGCCCAGCGGGCTCAACTGTTTTCTCCCGAACAGATACAGGCGATAGCAGCCCAAAAATTCTCACTCCATGTTCCGGAAAAAGACCAAGTCAAACTCTTCTAATCCCGATAAACGGGATAATGCCTTCACGAAATAAGGGCTGCCATGGCCAAGAGATCCCGTCTGCGTACACAGAAGAGCATAGGACGTAGACTGGTTCTGGTTGGAGTCTTCATTTGTCTTGTTATTTCAGTATGCTGGTCGTTTAATCAAACCCGGATACAGCAGTATATGCATAGTCTTCTGCAGAAGGGGCGGGATGTATCCAGCACGGAAACCGTAACCAGAGGGGTGATCTATGACCGGAATCTCAGGGAGCTTGCGGTTTCCATGGACAGGGTCTCCGTCTATGCCACCGTGCGGGAACTGGAATCTCTCAAAGAAACAGCCATGCGGCTGGCGCCGGCCCTGAAAACATCCGAAGACAGCCTGTTTGAAAAATTAAAGGGAGGTTCCCTGCAGGTATGGGTGGCCGAAAATATCAGCCAGGAGGAGGAAGACGCCGTTCGTCAATTGAACCTGAAGGGGATCTTTCTTCATAAAGAAAAGGTCCGGTATTATCCCCAGAAAGAAAAAGCGGCGCACTTCCTGGGATATGCCGAAAACCAGATGGGGCTCACCGGGGTTGAATACACCTATAACCTCTGGTTGAATCAATACGGCACCTTTAATCGTCCTGACCGGGAATCTACGGAAGCCGCCGGGGACAAGGAGAAGGGGCCGGAGGGTCACAATCTGGTCTTGACCGTTGATCTGAAGATCCAGGATCTCCTGGAAAAATATATCACCGATGTCGGTCCCCGTGAGGGGATGCGTCTGGGGGCCATGGTGGTGGAGGCAAGGTCCGGCAAGGTCATCGGCTGTGTCAATTACCCCTCCTACGATCCCAATCACTTCCGGGGTTACAAGAGGGCGGTTCTGGACAATATCTTTGTCGAGCCGGTGGCAGTCCCTGAAAATATCCGGTCCTTCTTGATGGATGTGGCAGCCCTACAGTCTGAAAAGGACAATGACGGCGAGATCCTTCCCTGGAGTGTCAGTTCGGGCGGGACCAGCATCGGCAGTGAGCTTCGGCTCTGGGACGGGCTGGGATTAAATGATACCCCGCATCTGGACTTCGTGGCTGATAACGATAAACCCCAGAGCCTGAAGCTGTTGACACGGGAACATCGGTGGGGCCGGAATGACGCCACCGTCCCGACAATTGCGACCCCGATTCAGATCTTGACCGCCTTGACCCGTATCCTGAACGGGGGGCTGAAAGTCACACCCCATGTGGTGGATGCTGAAAAAAATCCCAGGGCGGTCCGGCCGGATACCGGCAAGGGAGACAGTGTCCTTCGGAAGGAGGTCTCAGGCGAGGCCCAGCACCTCTTCGCCGCCCTGGCGCAGGCTGGACCGCTTTCGTCCGGATATCTTGTCGGGGACGGACTGGCCTATTCAACCAAGGGAAATGCTGATGATTATCTGAGAAATCAGATGATGGCGGCGGTTATTCCCGCCAAGGGCGCGGAGCTGATCGTCTTCGTTGTTGCCGATTCTGCAGGCCTCGAGCCGGCCGGATCCGGGAAGGCCGGATTGCCTGATCTGGTCTCCCCGGGGATGAAGATGATATATCCTCTGGTCACCCTGCAGCAGGTACTGACCCATCTGTTTGACATGATGACGGCGGAGGAAAAGGAGAAGATGAATTACCCGGGGCTCCAGCTCGATAAAAACAGCTCTCCCCAGGCGGCCGAAAATCCTGAGCAGAACAAGGCGCAGGTCAGGATGCCCGACCTGCAGGGATTGAGCCTGAGAAAAAGCCTGCGCTTGCTGAAAGGGACATCCATGGAGATCCGGGTGCATGGCACCGGCAGGGTGGTTGCCCAAACTCCCGCGGCCGGTACTCCGCTTACGGATGTGAAGGAATGCCTCCTTACCTTGCAGCTGAAGTTCAATAAGGACCGGCCGGGAAAAGAGGTCTTGAGGGGTGTGAAAAAATCTGAGACGGGCAAGGGCAATGAGACCAGGAAATAACATATCCGGAGATCCGGATTCCAGCAGATCCCCCGGGGGCAAAAGTCTGGCGGCGCTCCTTGCCGGCCTGAACTACCGGACCCTGTCTGCGGTACAGCCCGAGCAGGTGTCTGTCTCTTCCGTGACCGTGGATTCGCGCGAGGCGAAGGCCATGGCTCTCTTCGTGGCGCTGGCCGGCGCCAGGACCGATGGACACCGGTTCTTAGCCCAGGTTAGGAGTAAGGGGTGCCGCGCCATCGTGATTGAGGAAGGGCGGGTGGATGCTGCGGAGTGGGCAGGCGCCGACCTCTGTGTTGTCGCGGTGCAGGACAGCCGTGCCGCCCTGGCGGTAATTGCAGCAAATTTTTATGACCATCCCGCCCGGGAAATGATCTTCATCGGCATTACCGGAACCAATGGCAAGACCACCGTCACCTATCTTCTGGAGCACATCCTCGAAGAGTTCGGCCTGCCGGTGGGCGTGATCGGGACCGTCAATTACCGTTACTCCACTCCGGCAGGGAAAACCGAGGCCGCCGCCCCCTTCACCACCCCGGAACCGCTGATCCTCCAGAGGCTATTGCGGACCATGGCCGGGGCCGGGATTCGCTATGTCCTGATGGAGGCCTCCTCCCACGCCCTGCTCCAGCATCGTCTCGGTGATATCCGGTTCGATGTGGCGGCCTTCACCAATCTTTCCCGTGACCATCTCGATTATCATGCCGATATGGAGGAGTACTTCATTGCCAAGACACGTCTGTTCACCGATTACCTGAAAGAGAACGGCAGGGCGGTTATTACCGGCGGCGAGGCCGTAGGCGGCGCGAACTGGCAGGTGCGGCTGGCTGGCCTCTGTGCCGCCAGGGGCATTGCCGCCATCCGGGCCGGCGGCGGCCAAGAGGCCCAGGTACGGCTTGTCCATGCAGACAGTTCCCGTTACGGGACCACTGTCAGGCTGGCGACCGCGGCTGGCGAGGTGACCATCGTCTCTCCGCTGGTCGGGGGCTTCAACGTCGACAACCTCATCACCACCATCGGCATCTGTCAGGCCATGGGACTGGATCTGGGGGCTGCTGCGCAATCCCTGGCCTCAGCCCCCGGCGCCCCCGGCCGTCTGCAGCGCATCGCGGCGGGGGATGATCCGTCCCGTCCCCTGGTCTTTGTCGATTATGCCCATACCCCCGATGCCCTGCGCCAGGTCCTGATGACCCTGGCCGCGTTGCCCCACCGCAATCTCTTCTGTGTCTTCGGTTGTGGCGGCGACCGGGACAAGGGCAAAAGG
>JAJYAX010000269.1 GCA_021779275.1 Deltaproteobacteria bacterium
TCTCCATCGTGATCGTCTCGGGAGGAAGGTGAAGTCGGCGGCTCGTGAATTCAGCAAGGGCGCGTCGGCCCTTTTCCCAGGTGGCAGGACCGCCGAAGCGAATCCTGCCGCAGGCGAGAAACAGCTCATTTGCTATGAAATTATTCGAAAATTCCAGGCAATCCCGGATGATTTCCCGGAGCGTATCCGAGGTATGGCTGAAGACATAGGAGGCGTTTTTAGGTACCGTCCCTGCAAGAATTATGTCGCCGGTCTCTATCCCCTGCTGTCTGAGCAGGGAAATGAAGAGTTCTCCCACGTAGCGGCTCTCGTTGGGTATTTCGCCACGAACCGGATAGGCCCCGACATTGACCCGATAGCGGCCAGGGGCCATGGACCGTCCGATCTCCCGCATCAGCGGCAGGGTGGGGGTCTGTTTTTCACCCGAATCCAGGGTATGATCGGCATGCACCCGGATGGGCAGGGCGTTGAAATTCACCGCCAGCGGGGTGATCTCGGCATCATAGGGTCGGGCTGAATCTTCGGCCCCATCCACCATGCTCTCCAGAGCGAAGGCGGAACCATCCAGAATGACTGCGCGCACTCGCCGGATACCATGCTCAAACAGACTCCTGGCGATGACGGCCACCTCCTCGGAGGTGAGCATTGGATCGCCTGCACCCTTGATAAAGAGATTGCCGTCGGCATCGATAAAGAAGCGGGTATCGAAGCGGTAATCGGGGCCGAGGATCTCCAGGGCTGCCAGACAGGTGACCAACTTTATGGTGGAGGCGGGAATAAAGGGGGTATCGCTGTTATAGCCTTCGAGTCGGTCCGAGGCGGTCTTCACCGCATAACCGCCGTTTTGGATCAGCTGCCGGATTGAGTTGTCGGTGTTCTCCGCCGCCCGGGCCTGAGGCTGGAAGATACAGGGAAACAGCAGGATAAAGGCCGCCAGCAGGATCGAAAGAACCCTTGGACCTGTGCCGGGGAAGGTAATCCCGGTCACCCTTTTCTCCCGGGCGGGCGGAAAAGGTGACCGGGTTGTCCGCCCGCTTTCAGATCTTTGGCAGATTGGCCAGGGATTTGGCGATAGCTTCTGCGGGATATTCATAATCATGCAGCTCACCGGCGTAGAACTTGTCGTATGATCCCATATCGATCAGTCCGTGCCCCGAAAAGTTGAAGAGGATGGTCTTCGGATCGTTCAGGTCGCGGGTGGCCTCGATGATCGCCCCGCGGATGGCGTGACAGGTCTCCGGCGCCGGAATGATGCCCTCGGTCTTGGCGAAGAGGACACCGGCCTTGAAGCATTCCAGCTGGTGCAGCTTCACCGGCTCGATGATGTTCTCCCGGACCAGGGCCGAGACGATGGGGGCCATGCCGTGATAACGCAGACCTCCGGCATGAATCCCCGGCGGGATAAAATCATGCCCCAGCGTATACATATATAGCAGCGGGGTAGTCTGGGCGACATCCCCGAAGTCGTAGGCCAGCTTGCCCATGGTCAGCGACGGGCAGGAGGTCGGTTCGACGCCGACAAAGCGGATCTTCTTGCCCTCCAGATAGTCGGGGAGATAGGGAACGGCCAGGCCCGCGAAATTGGAACCGCCGCCGCAGCAGCCGATGATCACATCGGGGTAGTCGCCGGCGATCTCCATCTGTTTCTTGGCCTCAAGGCCGATGATGGACTGGTGCAGGATGACATGGTTCAGCACCGAACCCAGTGCGTATTTGGTGTCGTCGCGGGTGGACGCATCCTCCAGGGCCTCGGAGATGGCGATCCCCAGAGAACCGGGGGTGTCAGGATTCTCGGCCAGGATCCGGCGGCCGGTATTGGTATCCATGCTCGGACTGGCGACAATCTCGGCGCCGTAGGTGTGCATCATCGATTTCCGGTACGGCTTCTGGTCATAGGAGACCCGGACCATATAGACCTTGCAATCCAGGCCGAATTTGCCGGCGGCAAAGGACAGGGCGCAGCCCCACTGGCCGGCGCCGGTCTCGGTCGTCAGACGCTTCACACCCTCTTTCATGTTGTAATAGGCCTGGGGAACCGCGCTGTTGGGCTTGTGCGAACCGACGGGAGAGACTCCCTCGTTTTTGAAATAGATCTTGGCCTTGGTGCCGAGGGCCTTTTCCAGATTGAAGGCACGTACCAGCGGGGAAGGACGCCAGATCTTCAGGATGTTCTGGACCTCTTCCGGGATGTCGATGAAACGCTCCATGGACATCTCCTGCTCAAGGAGACCCATGGGGAAGACGGCGGCTAGTTTTTCCGGTCCCATGGGCTGTTTTGTTTCCGGATCCAGAGGGGGGAGAAGTCCGCCGGGGATATCGGGGGTGACATTATACCATTGGGTGGGCATTTCATCGTCGCGAAGTATAATCTTCTTTATCATGATCTCTCCTTGTATGAATAAGTCTCAGTACAGCATATTCTCAATTATGAACGCTCGTTCGGCAAAGCATCCTCTTTCTACCACATATTCCCCGGGTCCGCCACGACGGATTAATCGTCCGTGAGAGGCGACCAGCCGGTTTTCTGCATATGGGCGGCAAGGATCCGGGCCTCCTCCCTGCCCGTAATATATTGCATCGCCTCCAGGACCTTGACCCCGGGGGCGCCGGCGCGGCTGATGATCTGGAGGATGATGGTATCATCGCCTTCGACCTCAATTCCCCGGATCAGCGGCCGGATATCGATCTCCTTGCTCTTCCCCTTCCTGTCCCGCATGACAGGGTAATGATCAGCAGCCCTGAACGCCTCCAGCAGCCTCGCCTCTTCCCGGGTGAGCCCTTCGGGCAGGACGATCCGGTAGGTGTTCAGGGTGTCCTGGGGGATGCGGCCGGAGTGGAGGCTGATACCTTGAATAGTGAGGCCGTCCGGCAGCTTTGCGTCCAGCAGGAGGGCCGTCCGCCCGGGATCGGGCAGCGGGGCCGGGAGGTCCATAATGAAATATTCCGCCAGGCTCTCCATCCCGACGGGCAGGGCCGGGCCGAAGGAGATCTTCGGTGAGGGGTTGAAGCCCTGCGAAAAATTGGTTGTGATCCCGGCGCGCCGCAGGGCCCGGAAGATCAGCTGCAGGATCTCCAGATGGCCGAGATAACAGATATCTCCGAGCCGCTGGTAGGTGACCAGGTACTTGAGGTGGAGCTCGTCCGTGACCGGATTTTTGCCTGTACCCTTGGCCAGGGGACGTTCGCCGGTTGCCGTGGCGACATCCCCCTTCATCGCTTTACCATGGACAATGGGTCTGATGGATTTGAAATCGCAGACGCCGCATTCCTGGCAGCCGTGATAGCGGCAGTCCGGGGTATAGACCAACCGGTGGGCGTTTTCCAGTTCAGCCTGCAGGAAGCCCAGCTCGACCCCGCTGTGCAGATGCCGCCAGGGGAGGATCTCCGTCATCTCCCTTTTGCGGAGATAGTCCTCCAGATCGAGTCCTTCCTGTTGGGCCGCCGTCCGCCAGATGCCGAGATCAAAATGGTCGGACCAGGCGTCGAGACGGGCGCCGTTTTTCCAGGCGGCCTGCAGGAGAGCGGCCAGGCGCCTATCTCCGCGGGAGAAGACACCTTCCAGAAAACTCATCTGCGGATCATGCCATTTGAGCTTACATCCCTTAGGGGGGATGATCTCCCGCAGCCGGTTGATCCGCTCCCGGCTCTCCTCGATGGTGATCTGCCGTTCCCACTGGAAGGGGGTATGCGGTTTGGGGACAAAGGTGCCGACGCTGATATTGATCTGTCGGCGGCCCCGGCCGGATTTGTCGCCTTCCTGTTTGGTCTTCCGGGCAAGATCGGCGATGGCCTCCACATCCGCCCAGGTCTCGGTGGGCAGGCCTATCATAAAATAAAGCTTCATGATATTCCAGCCCAGGGAGAAAGCGTCCCGGCAGGTGGACAGCAGGTCTTCCTCGCTGATCCCCTTGTTGATGACCTGGCGGAGACGTTCGCTGCCCGCCTCCGGGGCGACGGTAAATCC
>JAJYAX010000270.1 GCA_021779275.1 Deltaproteobacteria bacterium
GTCGTAGACCTTCTGACGAACGGATTCGATATAATTGACTCTTTTGAACATCACGTCGATGAGTTCAATCCCGTACTGCGGCGTAAGTTTTGAGGCTGTTTCCAAAATCATTTGGGTTATCTTGTCACGTCCCATCTCCGGTTTTGTCCCGACGCTCTGGGTGGTATTCGCCATGGTCTTTTCGGACCAGTCGGAACTGCGGATGATCTCCATCAGGTCATTCTTGTTGATCATGTCACGAACAGTACCGTCGATGATGTCGTCCAGCATGGATTGACCGCGACTGACCGTCTTGACGGCCTGCATGAATTTCAGGGCGTCAGCGATCCGCCAGCGGGCGGTGACTTCCAGAAAGACGTAGGTCTTATCATTGGTAGGAATCTGGTTTGGATCACCGTCCCATATTTCAATGCGCTTATCAAACAGATTTACCTGTTGAATAAGCGGGATCTTAAAGTGAAGTCCCGCCTCGGTAATAGGTCTTCCCACAGGCGCCCCGAGCTGGGTGATAACCGCCTGGGTTCCCTCTTCCAGGATATAGAAGCCGTCATAGACAACAGTTATGGCAAATAAAACCAGGCCGATCAGTATGAATTGTCCTACTTGTTTCATGTTCTTTTCCTCAAGGTTATGTCAACTCTATTTAGATCCCGGTGCGGAAAGCTCTTTGGAACCTGTAATGTTGAGAAGAGGCAGGGGGCCTTGTTGGTTTTTATCGATAACATACACGGATTGAACCGTCGGGATGACAGCCTGCATGGTTTCCAGATACATGCGTTTGCGGGTTACATCAGGGGCGTTCTTGTACTCTTTCAGGATATCAAGAAAACGCTGAGTCTCTCCTTGTGCGTCATTGATCCTGGCTGCGGCATACCCTTGGGCCATCTCGACAATTTTTTTGGCATCGCCGCTGGCCCTCGGGATCTCCTTGTTATATATCTCTTCCGCCTCATTCACCAGCCGTTTCATGTCCTGATCCGCTTCATTGACCTCATTAAAGGCCGGTTTAACCGAATCCGGCGGGTTGATGTCCTGGAATTGGACCGTACCGATGGCGACTCCGGCATGCAGGAAATCGAGTTGGGACTGTATCTCTCCCTTGACGGACGCCGCCAGCACCTCACGATTACTGAGGACAAAATCAAAATCCATATTGCCGACTATCCGTCTGGTGACGCTTTCAGAGATATCCCGGACGGCCTGTTTGACGTTTTTTACCTGGAAGAGATACTCCACCGGATCCTTGACCTTGTACTGGACTATCCATGCGACATTTATGACGTTTTTGTCAGCCGTCAGCATCAGCGATTCCTTGTCGAAGCCCTGCCGGTCAAATGTGGACACCTGGCCCGGGGAGCGGCTGCGAAAGCCGAATTCTTCCTTCTGGACATCGGCGACTTCCACCTTGAAGAGGTGTTCGGCATAGGGAAGAATGACATGCAGACCTGAATTGACCGTCCGTGAATATTTACCGAAACGGAGGATGACGCCCACCTCATTGGGGGCGATTTTATAGACCGATGAATAGAGTCCTTGCAGTATGACTCCGACAAGGACAAGAGCCAGGATCTTGCCGAGGTTGGCGAAGGGATGAACCGGATGGGAAGGCTTGGCGCCCTCGGAATTTCCGGGGCCAGGAGTGTTCCTTTCTGAAAAAAAGTCCTGTATTTTTTTTATCAGCTGCGCCAAAAGCTCTTCCGGGGTCTGAGGTTTTCTCTTTCTCCCCCATGGGGGTTCCTGGTTCTCATTGGACATGGATGTCTCTCCTGGTTGGATCGGGCATACCTCCGACAGAAGTATGCAGCCTCTTGATTATATATCGGATTTACTATGAATAAAAACGATTTTATATGACCTGAACGTATCGTGCTAACGAGTAAGTATTGATGGTGCACTTTGCAAACAAGATTCTTTAAGAGAAGTAGAGTAACAGTAAAAATGAATTAACGAAAGAGGGAATGTCACATTGTTTCAATAGGTTGATTGAAAACGGGAAGATAGGGCGTCCGCCTTCATCGGAGGGCGAGCATCCAGGATATCGCGACAAGGCCAAGGGCGACAGAGAATAAGGTCATCTGGAAAACCAGGGAAGGTCGCAGCATCTTTATCAGAGGCAGGGACAGGATCTTCCCCGTCAGGAGACCACACAGCAGGCCAAACAGATGAGCTCCGAGATCGGTGCGCTCACCGGCGCTTCCCAGCATGGCCAGCAGGGCGGCGCTGGCCATTAAGGGCGCCAGGGTCTGAGAGGCGATGGGGCGGCTCTTGCCGGTGTAGCTGAGCATGGAAAGCATACCGATCACGGCAAAAACAGCCGTTGAAAAACCGACGAAAAGGTGGCCGGGGCCATGGAGCAGGACATTGATCAAATTGCCCAGTGCAGAGGCGAGCAGAAGCGCGAAAAGGCCAAGTCCGGTTCCCGTGAGAAGAAAGAAATAGTGGAGAAGAAAGCCGCCCAGCAGGCAGTTACTCAGGAGATGGAGGAGGTTGGCATGCAATGTTAAGGCGGTTATCAGCCTGTACCATTCATACTGTTGAAGTATGGCCTGCGAATCGCCGGCCCCCGCCTGAAACCAGATGGAGTTGCCGGCCCAGGGTCCGGTGACGGCGTAAAAAAGAAGAAGGGCGCCCATCAGGAGCAGGGTCGGTGGTTGAACCCCGGCCTTTTCCGGTCCGGGAGGAGGACGCCCGGGTGGCCGGTCGCGGCCCTCCGCCAGATAGCCGCTTATCTCCCGGAGGGCAAGCGGTGTGAATTCAACGGGAACGAGAAGGTGAAAGGCATTGTCTTCGGCCAGGATGTGATGGGGGATCTCCAGCGCCGTAAGGATATAGGACCAGGTCCAGGAAAGGTCGGGGTCCGTCGTCTCCAGGATGACGTCAACAGTATCTGCAGGAGGCCTGGTCTTCATGTCGAATTGTCCGGCCATGGCCTGGGAGAGTGAATGAAAATGACCAGCCCGTCCTTTTGACGGGTACCCATCTGAACAGGAAGGTCACGGTTGAGTCCCGGAATGCATCGGTGCGGAGGGCGAATCGGCAGAACAGCCGCAAGGCGGCTGTTCTGCCGGGGTGAAGTCTACAGCAGGTTGTCGGTTGTTACAATTGCCCCGAACTTTTCTTTGAGAGAAAGGAGGGCGGCCTTTTGTTTTTTATAGATTTCGAAGAGACGGGGCGGAATATTTTCTTCCTTTCCGTAGGCCTCGGTCTGCAGGTCGATCCTTCTGACAATATTGTCTACATACAGCGCAAACTGCATATCGTAGAGCGACCTCGGATACTCCTTGTTGATTGCGGCGAACAAGGGCTTCAGATCTTCATACTTAGGCAGCATGCCCATGGGGGATTCAATGCCCACGACATCTCCGTTGGCGTAGAGTTCAAGCCAGCCCAGCCAGACCTTGACATCCTTTTTCTCTCCCAGAAGGCCAATACCCGCGCCGCCTCTGTTCTCGTGGGTCAGGAAATAATTCAGGCCGGCCAGGATGGGCTTTCCGGCGCCTGAGAATTTCTTGGAATTGAAGAACTTGAACTGGGCGTCCATATAGTCGGCCAGGGCACCGGGGATGAAAGGGGCGTTGGCCCAGGGCTGACGGCGCACGCCGGAGGCCCCGACCTCGGTTGCGGTGGCCTTGGAGACGATGGAGGCGCCGATAACCACGCCTTCATCGGCAGTCCTGGCGACCCAGACGGGGGGCATGGTATCTCCGTCCCGGCCGGAATAGGTAATGACCTTGACCGGAACGCCTGCCGGGTCCTCTGAGAACCGGGTGGCATGATTTTCGATATCCGAGGCAACCAGGGTGCAGCGGGAGTTTTTATGGGACATCGGAACCAGATTGCCGTCGGCATCCCTCTTGCCTTCGTACCATTCGCCCTGGAAATTGATTCCCTTTTTCGGGGCGTCTTCGTTATGACCAACCCAATGCGGGATGCCGTCGTCATCAATGAGGACGTT
>JAJYAX010000271.1 GCA_021779275.1 Deltaproteobacteria bacterium
TCCTGCATCCTTGTTGAACCAGACGAGGAAGGTGGAGGCAAAGGCCATCATCTCCCAGAAGAGAAAAAGGACGAGATAATCGGCGCAGTAGATGACACCCAGGGATCCCGCGACATAGAACCAGGCGGCGATATGCTGCCCGTTGTCCTTGACATGCAGGCCGTAGATGGTGCCGATGATGGCCATCAGGGCCATGATGAAACCGAAGATCATCGAATAGCTGTCGACGCGGCCGAAGGTCAGGGTCCACTGCATGAAATGCACAATACCGTAAGTCCCGGCATGGGCGCTCAGATACAGGACATCCAGAAAGGCCAGAACCGGGATAAGGACCAGATACGGTTTGCGGAACGGTTCCTTGAACAGAGGAAGGAAGCATGCCCCCAGGATCATGATCAGAGAGGGGTGGATAAAACTACTTGTCATAATAGTCCTCCCGGATCTTGATGCCGCTCTTGCCGAACCAGCGCGCAAAGAAGATGATCACGATGCAGGCGCCGAAGCCGAATACTCCCCAGAAGACGGGGATCGCCTTTTCCACCCAGGTATGGGCATGATGGGTGTCTATCGTCAGACTCCAGATCACTACCGCGGCAATCCCGATGTAACAAAAGAGAATCACCAGGCGTAACCGCTCCTTAAGATAATCAATGAGTTGAACAATCATCCTGTCACCGCCTTTACAAATTGCATCATAATGTTTGGAAAGATACCAATGATGACTGAGATCGCGCATGCGATCAGAATCGGGATCAGCATGGCCAAGGGCGCCTCTTTGATACCAGTATAGGGTTCGCCTTCCGGACGCTTGCCGAAGAAGGCCTTATAGGTTACGGGGGCAAAGTACCCGACATTGAGCAGGGTGCTGGCTATCAGGATCAGCAGGATGCCGATCTGGTGGGCCTGGATGGAACCCACCAGGAGATTCCATTTGGTCACGAAGCCGGCGACCGGCGGCGCGCCGATCATCGACAGTGAGGCGATGGCAAAGGCCCCGAAGGTAAAGGGCATGGTCCGGCCCAGGCCTTCCATCTCCGAGATATTCTTCTTGTGAGCAGCGACATAGATGGCCCCGGCGCAGAAAAACAGGGTGATCTTGGAGAAACCGTGATTGACGATATGGATAAGGCCGCCCTGAATACCGGCGGGGGTCAGCAGGGCGACGCCCATGATGATATAGGAAAGCTGGCTGACCGTGGAGTAGGCAAGCCTTGCCTTCAGGTTATCTTTGGACAGGGCGAGGATCGAGGCCATCAACACGGTGAAGCCGACAAAGTAGGCGGTCGGTATCCCCAGATTGAGTGCATGCATGGTGTCGACCCCAAAGACGTAGAGCATGACCCTGGTCGTACAGAAGACGCCGACCTTGACGACGGCCACCGCATGCAGAAGGGCGGAGACCGGGGTCGGGGCGACCATGGCGCCCGGCAGCCAGTGATGGAAGGGCATGACGCCGTTCTTGGCAAAACCGAAGAGGCAGAATATATAAAGCATGGTCACCAGTGCGGTGTTCACCCCGGCAGGAAAGATGCCGGTGGAGATATTGGCGGCGAAGTCCAGGGTTCCGGTCAGTACATAGATCAGGATCATGGCCGGCAGCAGGAAGGCCTTGGCGGTTGTCGTCAGGTAGATAATGTATTTCCGGGCACCATGATACCCCTCGTCATCCTGATGATGGGCGACTAGGGGGTAGGTGCAGACGGAGACGATCTCATAAAAAAGATACATGGTGAAAAGGTTGTCGGAAAAGGCAACACCGATGGCGCCGAAGATGGACAGCGCGAAACAGGCGTTGAATCGCGTCTGGGCCTGTTCGTTCAAGCCCCTCATATAGCCCATGGAATAGAAGACGGCGATGGTCCAGAGCGAGGAGGCGACGATGGCGAAGATCATGGACATCGCATCGGCCCTGAGCGTGATCGACACGCCGGGCAGAAGGGTAAACATATGGAAGACCAGAGTCCTGTGGTGCAGAATGTCCGGAATCAGAGAGAGGACGATACCAAAAAGAACAAGAGAGGCTACACAGGAGATGCCTTCCCTGATATTTTCATCCCTGCCTTTCAGCATCACTCCGACGGCCCCGGCCAGCGGGACGAGCAAGGCGATAAGAAGTTCAACGGAACTGACCGTTTGACTATTCATGACAGCGTCCTTTTCTATCCTTTGAGTTTGACCAGATCTTCTGTGTCGATGGAGGTATAGTTTCGATATATGGCGACGACGATGCTGAGGCCGATGGCTGCTTCCGCCGCGGCTATGGCCATGATGAAGAGGGTGAATATCTGTCCGACAACGGGGTCCGGGGCGGTAAACCTGTTGAAGGCCATGAAGTTGACTGAGGCGCCGGCCAGCATGAGTTCCGAGGCGATCAGCATGCCGATAATCGTGCGCCGGGTGACCAGGCCGTAGATCCCGATTCCGAAGAGCATGGCGCCGATAACGAGATATGTGTTCAGATTATTATGCAGTGTGAGTAATGACATCAGTTATTCCTCCCGCTTCGGGCCAGGATGATGGCCCCGAGAATGGCAATTAACAGGACAACGGACACAAGTTCAAAGACCATGGAGTAGTCCTGCAGAAGCTGCAGGCCGATGGCCTCCATGCCGCCGTTATTGATCTTGGCCTTCACCGGCCAGACGGCGCGGCAGCCGAGAACGGCAAGCCCTGCGAAGATCAGACCGGCCGTCAGAAAACCTAAAGGACCGGAGAGGGGACCGGAAGGGCCGATCTTTTTGCTCTGTTCCGGGGCGGCGAGCATGATGGCAAAGGAGATGGTAACCGATACCGCGCCAACATAGATCAGCATCTGCATCGTGGCCACAAAGGGCGAATTCAGATAAAAATAGATACCGGCGACCCCGACGAAACAGACCACCAGTCCGGCCACGCACCGGACCAGACGTTCCGATGTACATGCCATCAGTCCGCCGATCAGCATGACCGCCACCATGATCAGAAAGATAAGCCCTGCCAGACCATCCGCGCTGAAAAGGGCATGCGCCTGCGACATGAGAAATGAAGAATTCATGGATTCCTGTCCTTTAATCGTTGAAGAAGATCGAAATGAAAATCCTCCTTGCGGGTGCTGGCAAGATTGTATTCCTTGGAAAACTCAATGGCGTTGAAGTTACATGATTCCACGCAGGAGCCGCAGAGGGAGCATTTGGTGAAATCAAGGATGTATTTCGTCAGTTCCTTCTTCTTGCCACCCTCGGGTTTTTCACCGGCCAGCGTGATGCAGTCGGAGGGACAGGCCTTTTCACACATACCGCAGACAACGCAGTTCGGCCTCCCCTCGTCATCTGCTATCAGTTCGATATGACCGCGATACCTGGCGGTCATCGTCAGTGTCTCATAGGGGTATTGAACGGTCACCGTCGGGCTGAAAAACTCCCGGAAGGTTATGCCCATCCCGATGCACAGGCTCCAAAAGCCGCAGAATATTTCACTAAAATAGGCGCCCATATTAAAAGACCTTGAGTAATCCTGCGGTGAGCAGCAGGTTGAACAGGGAGAGAGGAATCAGTATCTTCCAGGACAGATTCAAAAGACCATAGATCGTGGTCCGCGGGAAGGTCCAGCGTATCCAGATAAAGGTGGCGATCAGCAGATAGATCTTCAGCAAAAACCACCAGACTCCGGGGAAGAGACCGAAGGGACAACCCCAGCCCCCGAGGAAGAGGATGGTGGTGAGCGAGGCTCCGATGACGATATTGGCATATTCCGCCATGAAGAAGAGAC
Source organism: Deltaproteobacteria bacterium (assembly GCA_021779275.1). Taxonomy (GTDB): domain Bacteria; phylum Desulfobacterota; class Desulfobulbia; order Desulfobulbales; family Desulfocapsaceae; genus CAIUQR01. The sequence continues at coordinate 3,748 of JAJYAX010000271.1, forward strand.
CGAATCCCATGCTGCCGTATTCCGTATGGAAACCGGCCACCAGTTCACTCTCGGCCTCTCCCAGGTCGAAGGGCGCGCGGTTGGTCTCGGCCAGCGAACAGGTGAAGAAGATCAGAAAGGACATCAGCATCAGGGGGTTGAAAAGACCCGCCTTGAAGGGAAAGATATTCCATTGCCAGAAGCCGCCCAACTGGCCCTT
>JAJYAX010000272.1 GCA_021779275.1 Deltaproteobacteria bacterium
CCGGTAAGGCCGTCTTTATGACCTCGCCGATGGGGTAATGGTAATATCCGGCCATCCAACGAAAAAACGGAATGAGATTGGCGTGAAAGAGTGGCTCTCTGTCCAGGACCTCAACAACGGGTTTCAGGATATAATCCACAGTTTCGTCAGGGAGTACTCCAAGAACATAGCCGGTGATTCGACGTCTTCCCAAGGGGACAAGCACCCTTTTTCCGACAAGACTATCGCCGGAATCGGGGTGCTCTTCTACGGAATAAAGATAAGAGAGTGTCTGCTCTAAGGGAGCAGCAACAGCCACCTCCAGACGGATCATAGACCGGCGACAAGCTCTTTCAGGTGCTCTTTGAAGGCCTTTCCCAGTTCGGTGTGCCGGATACCGTAGGCAACATTGGCCTTCAAATATCCCAGCTTATCACCGGCATCAAACCGAATGCCGTCAAATTCATAGGCGTACATGGCACGTTTTTTGGTCAGGGCGAGCAGTGCATCGGTGAGTTGGATTTCGCCGCCATGGCCGGGGGTGGTTTTACTCAACAGTTCAAATATTTCCGGCATCAGGATGTACCGCCCGATAATGGCCATATCGGAGTCCGTCGTCCCGGGGGCCGGCTTTTCCACCATCCTGGTAACCTTGTGCGTCCGTTCCCGCCCACAATCTTCACCTTCAATGATCCCGTATTGATAGGTCTGATTCTGGGGTATTCTCTGGACTGCGACGATGGATTCGCCTACCTGCTCGTAGAGATCGAGCATCTGTTTGGCACAGGGGATCTTACTGAGAACCAGGTCGTCCCCGAGAACCACCATAAAGGGTTCATCGCCTATGACATGCCGGGCTGTCCAGATTGCATGTCCCAATCCCAGGGGTTTTTTCTGGCGGACGGAGACAATGTCAATCAGGTTGGAGATCATGTTCAGCTCCTCGCCGAGTATGACCTTCTTTTTCTCCCGCAGTACGGCATCCAAATGATAGTTATAATCAAAGTGATTTTCAATCGCCGACTTTCCTTCACTGGTCACAAATACTATCTGTTCGATTCCCGATGCGACCACCTCCTCGACGATATATTGTATGGTCGGACGATCAACGATGGTCAGCATTTCTTTCGGAATGGCCTTGGTGGCCGGCAAAAATCGTGTGCCGAGACCGGCCACGGGGATAACAGCCTTTCGTACCTTCATAGGTATCTCCTCTTTTTCAATGACGGAAAAAGTATTAGTGTGGTAATAACTTCAGGTTTATTTTTTACGGCATACCATAAAACTTTTTTTACTTCACTTTTTTCATGCAAATTTTCTATCCGGAAGACCTGCCGGTAATGTCCCATCGGGATGATATCATTCGTCTTCTGAAAAAAGAGCAGGTCGTCATCATTGCCGGCGACACCGGTTCCGGAAAGACCACCCAGATCCCCAAATTCTGTCTTGAAGCCTTTCCGGAGAGCCCTTCTCTGATCGGCTGCACACAGCCCCGCCGGGTAGCGGCAACCTCTATCGCCGCTCGTGTCAGTGAGGAAATGGGGACCCGGGGAAACATTGTCGGCTATAAGATCCGCTTTCACGACCAAACGACTGCCGCCACCAGGATCAAGTTTATGACCGACGGCGTCCTGCTGGCTGAAACTATACACGATCCCCTCCTAAAAAGATATGGGGTGATTATCCTGGATGAGGCCCATGAACGGAGTCTGAATATCGACTTTCTCCTCGGTCTCCTGAAAAATATCCTCCCCGAGCGGCCCGATCTGAAACTCATCGTCACCTCGGCTACCATCGACACCTCGGCCTTTGCCCGCCATTTCTCCGATGCTCCGATAGTCAGGATCGAAGGACGGACCTACCCGGTCGAAGTTCGCTACGCACCGGTTCCCGACGACCAATTCGACTCTAAAGACAGCTATATCGATCATTGCGTACAGACCATAATTGATCTCTATATGGCCGAACCGCCAGGGGATATCCTTGCCTTTCTGCCGACTGAACGGGATATCCGGACCTGTTGCGATCTCCTGACTGAACAGATGGGCGATGTTATCATCCTGCCGATGTTCGGCAGATTACAGGCAGCTGACCAGAAACGGATCTTTCAACAGTTTAAAGAGACAAAGATCGTGGTTGCCACCAATGTGGCTGAAACGTCAATCACCGTGCCCGGCATACGTTACGTGGTAGATTCGGGACTGGCGCGAATCTCCTCGTATAACGTCCGCTCCAAGACTACCAGTCTGCCGGTGACCAGGATCTCACAAGCCAGCTGTGATCAAAGAAAGGGCCGTTGCGGCCGGATCGGCCCGGGTGTCTGTGTTCGACTCTACTCGGAGGAAGACTATCAGAACAGGGATGAATATACCCTGCCGGAGATCCAGCGTTCGAATCTGGCCGAGGTCATTCTCCAGATGATCTCGCTCGATCTTGGCGATCCTCTCACCTTCCCCTTCATTGACAAGCCTCACCCCAACACAGTCAGGGACGGCTACAGGCTGCTCACCGAACTGGGAGCACTCGATCACGGCGGAAAGCTGACCCGTTATGGCAGAATCATGGCCACCCTGCCCATCGACCCCTGTATCGCCCGGATCATTATCGAGGCCGGAAAGAACGGCAGCCTGCGCGAGATCAGGATCATCGCCTCGGCCATCGCCATCCAGGACCCGCGGGTCCGGCCCGCGGACATGGAGAAACTGGCGGATGAGGCTCATAAACAGTTCGCCCATCCACAATCGGATTTTCTGGCACTGCTCAATATCTGGAACCGGTTTCATGAGATTCAGGACCAGGTAAAGTCGTGGTCGCGGCTGAAAAAGTTCTGCAAAGGCCATTTCCTCTCCTTTCAACGCATGCGGGAGTGGCTGGATCTTCACGAACAGATGGGCAGAATCCTTGCGCGACATCCGGAGCTTGTGGAAAACACCGGCGAGAGCACCTATCAGGCGATCCATATGGCATTGACATCCGGACTCCTGAGAAACATCGCCACCAAAAAAAGGGACAGGACCTATCAGGGCACCTCCGGCCGGGAACTGATGATCTTTCCCGGGTCCCATCAATCGTTAAAGGGCGGCCAATGGATCATCGCCGCCTCCTTTATCGAGACATCCAGGCTCTATGCCCTTACCGTCGCCGCCATCGAACCGGAATGGCTGGAGACCATCGGCGGACAACTCTGTAAATATTCCTGGTCGCATCCGCGTTGGGAGAAAAAATCCGGCCAGGTCGTCGCCGACGAGAAGGTCAGCCTTTTCGGCCTGCCTATTATTTCGGCCAGAAAGATCAATTTCGGCAGACGTGATCCGGGCAACAGACAGGAGGCGAGGAGGATATTTATCGAATCGGCCTTACTGACGGGAGAACTCAGCGGCGCCACACCCTTTCTGCAACATAATCTGAACCTGATTGCCTCCTGGCAGGATACGGAACGCAGACTCCGTAAATGCGACATCCTGGTTGACGACCTGACACTCTTCACCTTCTATGATCAAAGGCTGGAAGAGGATGTCTATGATCGATTTACCCTGAATCGTTTTCTCAAGAAGAAGGATCAGCTCCCCCTGATCATGACCGAAGCGGATATCCTCCAACGAAAGCCTCACGGCCATGAGCTTGCCAGCTTTCCGCCTCTCTTCTCGGCCGGTTCCCTGCAATTGAAACTGGAATACCACTTTGAGCCCGGCAGTGAGCAGGATGGCGTCACCATCAGGATCCCGGCATCTCTTGCGCAGGCCCTGAAACCCGAGATATTCGAATGGCTGGTACCGGGACTGCTCCGGGAGAAGACCCTCTTCCTCTTGAAAGGCCTGCCTAAAGGTACCCGAAAGCATTTGATTCCGCTCAATAACACCGTGGAAATCATCCTGGATAGCATGCAGATGGACCAGGGCTCCTACTATCAGGCCCTGGAGCGCGCGATCTTCAAACTCTTTAAAAAATCTGTCCGCCGCGCAGACT
>JAJYAX010000273.1 GCA_021779275.1 Deltaproteobacteria bacterium
GGGCTTTTTCAGTAAGGACGAGATCCTCTTCTCTGCCTATGCCAACGGTTTTAAGGGGATCTGGGCGATAGGCGTTTTGGTGGCAGGTATGACGGCCTATTACACCTTCAGGATGATGTTTGTGGTTTTTCACGGTGAACCCCATAATACATCCGCCTACGACCATGCCCATGAACCGCCGGGGGTGATGACCGTTCCCTTGATAATTCTGGCCGTAGGCGCTTTGCTGGCCGGCTTACTGAATTTTCCCGGTCTCTTCGGCGGTCACCAGCAGGTCTCTCATTGGTTGGCTCTAAGCGTATTCGATCATCATCCTCATGCCGAGGAGGCCACGGAATGGATGGCCATGGGAGCAAGTGTCCTGGCCTTCCTCATTGGTATCAGCATTGCCTTTATTAAATTTGGGAAGGGCGCGGAGGTACCGGTTTTTTCGGGTTTTTCCAAATTTGCTTACCATAAATTCTATGTCGATGAACTCTATGATTTTCTGATTGTTCAGCCGTATAAAACGATTGGTGCGATAATCTGGGAGCACTTTGATCCCAGTGTCACCGATGGTCCGAGAAAGGGAACGGCCATTGTCTACCAAATGGCAGGAAGTGCATTCAAGGTCATCCAGACGGGTTATGTCAGGGTGTATGCGATCTATATGGTCATAGGGCTGAGCCTTATAAGTCTGTTAATTTCTCAAACGTTGAACTAGGCAAGGTGTAAGAATGTTTGAACATATCCTCTCATCAATGATCTTCCTGCCGATTGCAGCAGGGCTCATCCTGCTGCTGGCGCCTGTACCAAAGAACGGGGCCAGGGCCATCGGATTTGTGGTTTCCCTTGTGGTTCTGATCCTTGGCCTGAAACTGTATGCAGGCTTCAATGGCGCCGGCGGTATGGAGTTTGTTGAAAAAATACCCTGGATTCGGTCCTTGGGGATTGACTATACCCTGGCTGTGGATGGTATCAGTCTGTTTGTGCTGATGGCGGGGGCTGTACTCTTCCCGACGATCTTCCTGGTGTTTTCGACCAAAACAAAGGGATATTACGGCAATCTGCTTATCGCGGAAGGCGCCATGGCCGGTGCTGTCTGCGCCGGCGATCTCATCCTTTTCTATATCTTCTGGGAGGTCATGCTCCTGCCGATTTTTTTTATGATCGGTCTCTATGGGAGCGAGGGGAAGGTTGCCGCGACCTTGAAGATCACCCTGTATACCATTGCCGGATCGCTCTTGATGCTGGCGGCAATAATTTTTATCGGTGTAGCCTATCATACCCAATTCGGTGTCTGGAGTTTTGATATAGCCAAGCTTGCCGGCCTTAAACTGCATGGAACCATGGCAGTGCTGGCCTTTGCAGGCTTTATGCTGGCCTTTGCGATCAAGATCCCGCTCTTTCCCTTTCATACCTGGCTGCCCGATGCCTATACCGAGGGGCCGTCCGCTGCGACCTTTGTCCTCTCCGCCATCATGGCCAAGATCGGTGTCTATGCCGTCATCCGTTTCGTCGTGCCGGTGTTCGGACCTGAATTCACCAGATATGCCCTCGTTCTTGCCTATCTGGGGGTTATCGGCATGATGTATTGCGGAATTGCAGCCATTGCCCAGAAGGATTTCAAGAGGATGCTGGCCTTTTCATCGGCCTCGCATATGGGGATCATCGCCATTGGTGTTTTCTGTATGAACGTCCAAGCCCTGACGGGAAGCCTCTTTCAGATTGTCGCCCATGCCACCAGTACGGGGGCTCTGTTTCTCTTCGTCGGTCTCCTGGAAGAGCGCATGCAGACCAGGAAGATTGCCGATCTCGGAGGCATTGCCGGTAAGGCTCCGGTCTTTGCCATGTTTTTTGCAATTGCCATGCTGGCATCCGTCGGCCTGCCCGGGACAAGCGGGTTTATCGGTGAGTTTCTGATCATTCTCGGTGCGGTGAAATTTAATGTGGTCATCGGCGTTCTCGCCGGTACATCGATGATCATTGGTGTGTGCTATATGCTCTGGATGTTTCAGAGGGTATTCTTTGAAAAAACCAATGACCGGACAGCGACCTTCAAGGATATGACCTCCGTTGAGGTCTTGGCCTTTCTGCCGATTATTGCCCTGATTCTTGTCATGGGTATTTATCCGCAACCGTTTATCAAGAAAATTGAACCTGCCGCGAAGATTCAGATCGCATCTCTTCTTCATACCGTGCAGGTTGCTGATGCCAATGTCCTCGAAAGAGGGCGCAATCAAGAAATGAAATAAGGCAGGGTACATATCATGACGCGCGATTTTTTGTTAGTACTCCCACTAGTCATTGTTGGTCTGGGAGCCATCCTGTTGATGATCAGATCGGCAGTGGGGAAATTGACTCTTGAGGCCGCTTCGCTTGTCAGTATGTGCGTTTTTGCTCTAGCTTTTGTCGCACAGATACTTTCAGGGACAATCGGTCACGTCAGCCCCTATGGCTCAGTGTTCAATGGGATGTTGATGGTGACGGATTTCACCCGGGTTGCCGGCCTTATCATCCTTGCCTGCGCCTTCTTCACCTCAATGAGTTCTCAGAGTTATTTCAAAGAGAATGGCTTTGCCACGGTTGAATATTTCAGCCTCATAGCCTTTGCCGTCTGCGGGATGCTGCTTCTGACCATGTCGCAGGAACTGATTACTGCCTTTATCTCCCTCGAAATTATGTCATTGTCCATCTATGTTCTGGTTGGATTTAATCGACAGTGTGTCACCTGCGCCGAAGCAGTCTTGAAGTATCTGATGCTCGGCGCCTTTACCGGTGCATTTTTCACGATGGGTACGGCGCTTATTTATGGGGGATTGGGCAGCACTCAATTCAGCGCCATCGGAACCGCCATCGCAGCCCATGGATTTCTGCAATCACCTGTCCTGGTGGGCGGGGCCTTTTTTATTATAGTGGCCTTTCTCTTTAAGGTTGCCGCCTTCCCATTTCATGCCTGGGTCGTGGATGTCTATGACGGGGCCTCCATGCCGGTGACCGGCTTTATGGCCACGGCCTTGAAGACAGCGGTATTCGCGATATTCGCCAATTTTTTAACACTTGATCCGGGCCTGAAGACTGCCTGGGTTAATTATCTGTTCTATATTGCGATTTTCACTATGTTCGGCGGCAACCTGATCGCCATCGGACAGACAACGTTGAAACGGATGTTGGCTGCATCCGGTATCGTTCACACAGGATATCTTTTAATTGCCCTGGTAGCTGTGAGTGCCAATCATTTCAGCGGCAGCGTCATCCTCTACTATCTGGCCGCCTATGCGGCAAGCACCCTGGGTATTTTCGCCGCCCTTTCCTATCTGACCGGCAAAGGTGAGATGCGCAGCCAGTTCGATGACTTTAAGGGATTGGCGAAGAAACGGCCTTATTCGGCAGCCGCCATCACCATCTTTCTGCTGTCCATGGCAGGTATTCCTCCTACGGCAGGTTTTATGGGAAAACTTTATATCATCAGCAGCGCCATCCAGGCAGGCCAGGTCACCCTGGCGGTCTTGGGTATTGTCAGCAGTATCCTGTCCATGTGGTATTATCTTCGACTCATTATTAATATGTATTTCCATGAGGCCCAGGAGTCCTTTGAGACGGAGTGTTCGGTTTTTGGTCCTGTCTGCACATTGATTCTGGCCGTAGCGGTTTTTGCCATAAGCCTGTATCCCATCAGCATTTGAAAGGATTTTAATAATAGACCGACCGTGGTCTATTCTCCGGAACCGACCGGGTGTGAAGAGCCTCTTCATACCCGGTTTTTTCTTTAACCCAGCTGAGCTGGATAAGAACCTTTAGACAATCTGTTTTCTTGAAAAAAACAGATTGGAAGGTACTAAAAAGGTGCGGCTGAGTTGAATTCAATTCGTCCGCCGGTGTCCGGGTGCAGGAAAGACAAAAAGGAGGCATGCAGCAGCATCCGTTCTCCTTCCCGGCCGTTTCCATAGAGCCTGTCGCCAATG
>JAJYAX010000274.1:0-2812 GCA_021779275.1 Deltaproteobacteria bacterium
CTCTCTTGACATGGGTTTCCTTCAGGTCGTGGAGCCTATCGAACTCAAGGGAAGTGACAACCCGCTGGATGGTCTTATAGCCGTACTCATCGGGAGAATAGATCTTTCCTCCGGTGGCGACGATGCCGATCCCATGTTCAATGATCCTGGATCTGCCGTTCACGTTCTTCAGGGTGGTCCTGAAATTACCGACAAAGCCTTCAACCCCGCTGACCACGGACTCCTTATGGAGGATGACCTTTTCATTAAGCAAGATCCGGTCAATCAGTTTCGCCACCTTCATCGGCACATGTTCGCCCGAATAGGTATGTTTCAGATGCAGGGAGTTGCCGCCGAGCTTATTGGTCTTTTCGACCAGATGGACCTCAAATCCCTGCTCGGCAAGGTTCAGGGCCGCAGTCATGCCGGCCAGCCCTCCGCCGATGACCAGGCCCTTGGGGACAATGGGTACGGCAATGGATGCAAGGGGGGTGGATGTTGCAATCTTCGCCACGGCCATACGGACAAGGTCGGCGGCCTTGCGCGTGGCAATCTGCGCATCCCCTGCATGCACCCAGGCATTGTGGTTCCTGATATTGGCGATCTCAACCATATATTCATTCAAACCCGCCGCCTTCAGGGTCCCGCGAAAGAGATGCTCGTGGGTCCGGGGGGTGCAGGCGGCAACAACTATGCGGTTCAGCCTTTTCTCCTTGATCCTGGCGATCAGGGTCTGCTGACTGTCCTCGGAGCAGGCGAAGATATTCCGCTCCACATGGACCACACCGGCAAGAGTCTCGGCATATTTCTTCACCGCCTCCACATCTACGACGCCTGCGATATTGGAGCCGCAATGACAGACAAAGACGCCGATCCGCGGTTCCTCGGTACTCACATCCCGTTCCTCCGGATAGACCTCTCTCCGGGTCATTTCCCCTCGAACCGGCGCCAAGAACTGGGCCACCGCCGCCGCCGCCGCCGAGCCTTCGACCACCGACTGGGGGATATCCTTCGGTCCGGCAAAGGCCCCGCAGGCAAAGATTCCTTCCTTGGAGGTGGTCACCGGTGAAAAATCCGAGGCGGCGGCAAAATTATTGGCGGTCAGCTGGATGCCGACCAGATCGGCCATAGAAAGCATCTGCTTCGGTGTTTCAATGCCGACGGAAAGGATCACCATATCGTAGTACTCCTCCACCTGGCGTCCCTGCTCGTTGATATACCGCAGCCTCAGCTCACCGTTTTTGCCGTGCGGTTCAACCCCATGCACCCGGCAACGGACAAAGCGGACCCCGAGCTCATTCTTGGCCTGCTCTAAATATTTATCAAATCCCTTGCCGTGGGTGCGCATATCCATATAAAAAATAGACGCGGAAAGGCCGGGCGTCCGCTCCTTGACCATCGACGCCTCTTTTATCGCAGCCATACAGCAGATAGAAGAGCAGTAGCCCTTGCCGCATTTATTCTCGTCCCGGGAACCGACGCACTGGAGGAAGGCCATCTTTCTGACCGGTTTGCCGTCCGAGGGCCGGGCCAGATGTCCTTCGGTGGGACCGGTCGCCGACAGATACCTCTCCAGCTGCAGTGAGGTAATGACATTGGGGAATTTGCCGAATCCCCAGACACCGGCCGCCTCGGGATCGAACATCTCAAATCCGGGCGCCAGCACCAGAGCGCCGACCGAGAACGAATGGGTCCTTGCCGTATCGGCAAAACTGATCGCGCCGGCATCACAGGCCTCTGCACACAGACCGCAGCTGCCGGGCTTCTTCAGCTGCAGACAGGTCTCGGGATCGATCTGGTATTTTAACGGAACGGCCTGGGGGTATTTCAGAAAGACGGCCTTACGTTTCCCTGTTCCGGCATTGTATTCATCCCGGGTCCTCTTCGGACATGCTTCCGCACAGAGGCCGCAGGCAATACATTTATCGACGTCCACATAGCGCGGCCGCTCCTTGACCGTGACCGTGAAATTTCCGGCGGAACCGGTTATGCCCGCGACCTCGGACAGGGTCATTATCCGGATATTCAGGTGACGGCCGCATTCCACCAGTTTCGGGGCGATGATGCACATCGAACAGTCATTGGTCGGGAAGGTCTTATCCAGCTGGGCCATGGCACCGCCGATAGCCCCGGATTTCTCAATCAGATAGACAAAATATCCGGCATCGGCCAGATCCAAAGCGGCCTGAATCCCTGTGACTCCACCCCCGACAATCATGACCGAGCCCATCTTTTTCGTCTCCACCATCACAGGCATCTCCCCTCAACTGTTCTCTTCATATTCCCTCTTGCCCCGCCCGTCATTGTCCAAAAATCATACCTGTCCATTATTCTCCCGCCCGGTTTGTTCCTTTTCCCGGCAGGATCAACGAATCGGCAACCAGTTCCCACATGTATTTAACCTCGATCCCGAGGCTGTACTCCTGGTTCAGAGATTTCTTCAACTGATCCCTGCAGTTATGGCAGGAGGCAATAACCAGTTTCGCCTCACATTCGGCTATCTGCCGGGCCTTCATCCGGCCGTAATAGACACGTTCGTCGGCAAAGGGCATGGCCCAGGCGCCGCCGCCGGCCCCGCAGCAGTAGTTGGCGCCGCGATTCGGCTCCATCTCGACCAGGTCGGGACAGCAGGCCCTGGTAATGGCGCGTCCTTCCTCGTAGAATGCCTGTCCGAAGGCCTTCATGGATTTCCGGCCGTAATTACAGGAATCATTATAGACCGTCTTCTTCGTATGGATTGTAGAATCGACGTGGATTCTGCCGGTATTGAGGTAATCGAGCAGGAGATCGAACACCGTGCAGATCTTGAACTCTTTTAAGGCCTCGGGATACC
>JAJYAX010000274.1:2822-3942 GCA_021779275.1 Deltaproteobacteria bacterium
GCGCATATTATCGACAATCCGGCCGACCACCGTGCGCATGGACTCATCGTCCCCGGAAAACAGCCCCCAGTTGACGCCCTCCCAGTTTTCCGAGGTCAAGGTCCAGGATTCACCGGCTGCATGGAAAATCTTCCACCACCACTTCATTTCGTCCGGTTCGGCAAAGGGCTCCCGGGAATTGACCGTAACCAGGATCCTGGCGCCATGGATATCCACCGGGGTGACAAATCCCGGACTGGATTCCTCGGCCAGTTCTTCACCCAGTTCCTCAACCAGATGCAAAAAATCCTCCTTGGGAATGCCGATATTGTTCCCCCTCTCCAGGCAGGTCACGACCCCTTTATGAATGGGGCCGGGCACCTTATCCCGCTCCCGCCGGGAACGGATACGCCGCATCAGGTGGACAATCTGGATAGTGGCCGGGCAGACATCCTCACACTTGGCGCACATCGTGCATTTCCAGGCCCAGTTCGAGGCGATCAGGTCATCCTCCAAGCCGAGAAAGGCCATCCGGACGATCTTCCTCGGATCAAGCCCGTCGACCCCCGAGATCGGGCAGGCGCTGGCGCAGGTGCCGCAGGTCAGGCATTCATCGGCCCATTGGGTATCATCATACAGGGTTTTTACCTTCTTCCCCAATTCCAGGGGCAGCATCACCCTTTTTTCCGCATCGGAGGAGGACATGGTCTTCAGATCGACATTGCTGTCCGGCCTGATCAGGGGTTCGCGACCGAATTTTTCGCAGAGCATCTGGTAATCCTCGAACTTCATCAGATACTTCCGCCCCGGCCCTTCTTGGGCCGGGAGGGTCCCGGCATTAATCCAGTTCCGGATCGTATTCCGATGAACACCAAATTCTTCCGCTATCTCACTTACCTTAAATTCGTACATCATGATTGTTCACCCTGAAGTCCTTTCGCGTGCGGAAAGAGGCTGTACAATTTTCTCCCATGCAGGCATGAGGCGCCGCTCGGATGAGACCCGAAAGGGGTCTTCTCATCCGGAATCAATGCAACCTGAGCGGCCAGGACATCAATACCAATACAGCTCCCCGTCCGCCCTTGCCGCTTGGGAAACAGATTGATGAGGGAAGGCCTATGAAGAGAAAAATCGTGATTTT
>JAJYAX010000275.1 GCA_021779275.1 Deltaproteobacteria bacterium
CCAATGCCGTCTACCTTGATGTCTTCAGCTGCAAGGCCTATGACCCGGAGGTCGTCCAGGACTTTGCCCAAAGGTATTTTGAGGGCAAGACCAGCAATCTGAGCATGACCCTGAGGCGTTAATGATCCGGATACGATCCTGTGAAGATCCGGAGGCCTGCAGCCGTCTGTGGCGGGAACTCTGGCCGCAGACCTGTTTTTTCGATCTCTGGCCGGTCCGTTTCATCTTTGCCGAGGCCTTTGCCCGGACGCCGTACTTTCTGGTTGCCGAACGGCAAGACAGACCCGTGGGGATGCTGGCCTTGACCTATCTTGCCGAGCAACGGCAGTTTGTTCATTTTCCGGGAGAGGTGTGGCAAAATAAGACCTGGATAGAGCAGAACCGGATGCCGGTCCGGGAACAGCGGCTGCGCGATGAGCTGCTGGCCGCCATCCCCGGTCCGGCGCATCTGCGCTATCTCACCCCTGAATCCGAACCGGCTGGAGGGGGCTTGACCTTGGATGAGGAGAACTTTCGCTTCTTCCCTTCGTCGCATGGCTACTCTTTTGACAGGTACATGCAGGAATTTTCGCATAAATCACGAAAGAACCTCTCTCGTGAGCAGGTGAAACTGGAGGAGCCGGGCCTGACCTACCGATATGATCAGTTCGCTGACCTTGAACTCCTGCTCGATTTGAACAGGGTTGCCTACGGGGAGTTTTCCTATTTTGCCGATCAGCGATTTCTGAGAGCCTTTGTCCGTCTGTGTGAGTGGTTATCGGCACGAAACATGCTCCGGATCACCACCCTCCTGATCGGCGGCCGGGTCGCGGCGGTGGATGCCGGCGCTGTCTGGAACGGGCAGTACACGGTCCTGGCCGGAGGAACCAACGGGGATTTTCCCGGTGTGGCCAAGATAATCAATTTCCGCCATATAGCCTGGGCCTGTGCGGAACGTCTTGAGGTTGTTGACTTTCTCTGTGGTGATTTCGGCTGGAAGAGGCGTTTTCACCTGCAGTCCTGCCCGCTCTATAAGCTCCATGTTCACCCGGAAAACAGAGAGCAGCCGCCTGCGATGGGTGACATGCACTGCGTTGTCCACTAGGTCCTTTCATGAATACTACTGCAAAAGTCCTGGTGGTGGGAACCACCTCCGATTATATCGACTGGCTGCTAAGGATTGGGGAAGGCCGGGTGCTTTTTCTGACCGATCCGCAGGTCCGGAGCAAGGCGCGGGAGTCGGCGCCTACGCCCAAGGAAGAGATTCTCTGCAGTCTGACCGATGTGGCCTCCCTCAGGACGGCCCTGCGGGAGCATCTGCACCAATGGAACATTACCCTTACGGGTATTACCTGTTTTGACTGTGAGTCCCTCGGTCTGGCAGCCTTTCTGGCGGAAGAGCTGTCCCTGCCCTTTCCGACGGTGGAGAGCATCCGCATCTGCCGGGATAAATATACGACCAGCAGCAGGTGGCTGAAGCGGTCGGTGCGGACGCCTCGTTTCAGTCTGGCTCGTTCCGCCTATGATGCGGCGGATTTCCAGAAGAAAACAGGCAGGCCCTGCGTGTTGAAGCCGGTGAGCGGCAGCGGCAGCGAGCTTGTCTTTTTCTGCGACACAGAGAGCGGCTGTCAGCGCGCCGCCCAGATCCTTATCCGGGGGATACAGGAAAGAAAGGAAAACCGGCTCTACAGTGCGGCGGCGGACTGTTTCCTGGTCGAAGAATTTGTTGAGGGCATCGAGTACAGCTGCGATTTCATCCTGGAAAAAACCGGGGTGGAAATTCTTCGCATAACCCGGAAGGTTCGGGCCAAGGATGCTCCCTTTGGCACTACCAGAGGTTATATTCTCACCACCTGTGAGGCTGAGGGCCTCGATCCAAAACGGCTGGCGGTCCTCTTCGGCCGGGCGGCCCAGGCCCTGGGTCTCACCAGGGCTCTCTGTATGGTGGATTTCCTCTGGAGTGAGGACGAGGTCGTCTTTCTGGAGCTCACCCCGCGTCCCGGCGGCGACTGTATTCCGTATCTGTTGAGATTTGCCACCGGTATGGATATCCTGAAGGTGGCCTTGGATTTTGCAGAGAAACGGCCCCTCGACATCCCTGAACCTTTGTTGGAAAGGTGCTGTGCCGGTCTGCGTCTGCATGCCGACCGGGCAGGGGTTCTCAGGCATATCGCAACAGAGCGGCTGGAGAGGGACGGGCGGGTCAAGATGGTCCATCTGATCCGGCAGGGCGGTCATCAGGTGACCCTGCCGCCGGAGGACTATGAGTCCTGGTATCTCGGACACCTTCTTTTCGTTCCGGAGGCCGGCCGGGATGTGGACGAGCAATGTCTGGAAGTACAGCGGCTCCTCACCCTTGAGCTTGAGGGGGAGGCATGAGCGCTGAGACGGTTTCGGCCGCAGCCGTGCAGGAGGCCTTGCGGGCCACGGGTGTGAAGCTTCCGCCGGAGGTCCTGGAGCCGTATGTCCAAGGCTATTTCGCCGACCGGCAGAGATATCTGGATATCATCGCCCTGCACCCGCCGCCCCTTTATGTCCTGCAGACGCGGATTCTGGAGCAGAGATGCCGTCAGTTCCGGGAGGCTTTCCGGAAGGTCCTGCCGGAGGCGGCCTTTTATTTTGCGGTGAAGAGCAATAACTATCCCGAGGTCTCGCGAATTGTGCTGGAAAACGGATTCGGCCTGGATGTTTCCAGCGGATCCGAGCTGCAGATGGCCCTGTATCTCCAGGCCCGGGATATCATCTTCAGCGGTCCCGGAAAGACCGGGGAAGAGCTGCGGCAGGCCGCCCTCAACGCCGACAGGACGATGGTCCTTATGGACAGCTTTCATGAACTGGACCGCCTCCAGGATGCAGCCTCTTCCGTGGGACGCCAGGTCCGGGCCGGGATCAGGGTAGCCATCGACCCGACGGGGCTGTGGCGGAAATTCGGCATTTCCTTGGACGACCTGCCGGCCTTCCGGCAGAAGGCCTTGAGCTGTGACTGCATCGACCTGCAGGGTATCCAGTTTCATTCCAGCTGGAATCTTGGTCCCGAGCGCCAGGTCGGCTTTATCGAGAAACTTGGCCGGGCCCTGTCGGCAATGCCTGCCGATTTTCTACACAACCTCCGGTTTATCGATATCGGCGGCGGCTACTGGCCCTCGCAGGGGGAATGGATGCAGGCGGCGGGGACACCCGCGGGGATGGTCCGCAGGGCCATGGACGCCCCGGTCAACTCCGCCTTTGCCCATTACTGGAATCCGGCTCAGCCCCTTGAGGTCTTTGCGGAGCGGCTTGCGGCCGCCATCAAGAGCCATATCTTTCCGGTGACCGATTGCCGGATATGTCTGGAGCCCGGGCGGTGGATATGTAACGATTCCATGCAGCTGTTGCTGTCCGTGGTCGATATCAAGGCGGCCGACCTGGCGATCACCGATGCCGGGACCAATGCCGTCGGCTGGGAGCGCTTTGAGGTTGACTATTTTCCGGTGCTGAACCTCAGCCGGCCTGGTATGCTGGAGACTCCCTGCACCCTGTTCGGTTCGCTCTGCACCCCGCATGATGTCTGGGGCTATTCCTACTGGGGGACGGGCCTTGCGGAGGGTGATATCCTGTTGATCCCGATGCAGGGCGCCTACACCTACAGCCTGCGCCAGGATTTTATAAAACCGCTGCCCCGGGTGGTGACAGTGTAGTTTTTTCTTTTTCAATCCGGGAATCCGCGTTATGAAGAAAGAATGCGGATCGGCCAGCGGGAATAATCGAGGTATCGTTCCCGTGGTTGTACCGGTTCAGATGTATGAACGAAAAATTTTAGAGATGAGCAGAGAAGATGGATAAAAATACCCCGAAAACTGAAGGTCCTTTCCAGTCGGAAGCCGGTCTTGCCGATGTCGTAGCCTGCAATTCAGAAATCTGTTTTATCGACGGTGAGCAGGGCCGCCTGGTCTATCGGGGCTATGACGCCACGGAGCTTGCG
>JAJYAX010000276.1:0-290 GCA_021779275.1 Deltaproteobacteria bacterium
TTCCGGAACACTTTTTGCGGGAGAAGGGGGTCGCTTGCGAGACCCATCAGCTGGCGCGCGGCCTGTCGCCGGGTGAGGATCTGGTCCGTTTCGCCAGGGAACATGGCGTCGATCAGATTTTCGTAGGCGTTGAGAAAAAATCCAAGACCCAGAAGATGATTGTCGGCTCTACGGCGCAGTATATCATCCTCAAGGCGCCCTGCCCGGTGGTCAGCGTAAACCGCTCGTCAATATAGGTCCACAAAATATCTTTCGGAGGACAATCTTAATGGGACTGCACGATTTCTCCT
>JAJYAX010000276.1:300-3939 GCA_021779275.1 Deltaproteobacteria bacterium
TTATTCGTCGTAACGCCATTACGCATCGCAGCCGTATCTGCTGGCAGGAGATCGATGACGGTCGGCAGCTGACCTTTGCCGCCTATAAAGACCAGGTGGACCGTCTGGCCCTGGGGCTTGCCCGCGCCGGAATCGAAAAGGGGGATCGCCTGGGCGTGCTGGGTAAAAACAGTCTGGAGTTCTTTCTTGTCTATGGCGCCGCCGCCCGTCTGGGGGCAATTGTGCTGCCGGTAAACTGGCGTCTTTCCGCCGATGAGGTCTGCTTTAACCTGAACGATTGCCTGCCGAAGATCATCTTTGCCGACGAGGAATTTCAGGCAATGCTGACAGAGAGGCGAGAGGACCTGCCGTCGGTCCAGGCCATCTATAATTTGCGAGCTGATCATGGCGGGGCCCTGGAATTTGCACAGCTAACGAGTGCCGCAGGCGAGATGAGTCCGCCCGATGTGGAGGGCTCGGACGGCTTTGTTATCATCCATACCGCCGCCGTGGCCGGGCGTCCCCGGGGGGCGCTGCTCAGTCACGACAATGTGCTGCTGGCCGATTTGCATTTCGATTATTACTTCGGGCTCACGCCCGATGATGTGCACCTGAACCTCCTGCCCCTGTTTCATGTGGGCGGGCTCTTTATGGCCACCAGCGCTTTTCATGCCGGCGCCGTGAACCTGAATATGAGCAAATTTGAGGCCGGGACGGCGGCCAGGCTGATCCAGGACAAAGGGGTGAGCCTGTTTTTTGATTTTCCGCCGATCCTTGAGTCCGTTCTGAAGGCCGCAGGCGAAGAGCATCTGGATATCGGCTCACTCAGGGCCGTTGTCGGGCTTGGCACACCGGAGGTGATCGAGGGGTATCAGTCCGTGACGGGAGGTGTTTATTACGCCATGTATGGGCAGACGGAGACCTCGTGTCTGACCAGTATCGGGAAATACAATGATCGGCCGGGATCGGCGGGCAAGGTGGTGCTGCTCGCCTGTGTGCAGTTGGTGGACGACCAGGGGCGGGTTGTGGCCGCAGGCGAGGCGGGGGAGATATGCGTGAAGGGCCCCATGGTTTTCAAGGGGTACTGGGGGCTGCCGGAAGATACCGCCGCCGCCTTCCGGGACGGCTGGCATCATACCGGCGATCTGGGGCGTTTCGATGCCGACGGCTTTTTGTTTTACGCCGGTCGCAAGGCCGAGAAGGAGCTGATAAAACCCGGCGGGGAAAACGTCTATCCGGCGGAGGTGGAAAAGATCATCCTCCAGCATCCGGCCATCGCCCGGACGGTCGTCATCGGGGTGCCCGATCCTAAATGGAAGGAGGGGATCAAGGCCGTCTGTCAGCTGCAGGAAGGAAAGTCTGTCACGGCGGCTGAGCTGATTGCCTTTGTCGGGGAGAGGATCGCCCGTTTTAAAAAGCCCCAGTACGTGGAATTTGTGAGCGAATTGCCCGTGAAGGCCGACGGCTCATTGGACCGGGCTGCGGTGAAATCCTTATATGGAAAGGGGTAGCACAGCACTAACGACTCTCTGAAAACTGTGTACTTTACCCCAATTATTGTGGTAAGTTCATTACTTCAATTGCTCAGCCGTGATGCCCATGGCCCTCGCCAGTTTTTCCCGTGTCGCCTTGCGGGCTTTGTGTTCGCCGGATTCGATCTGCGAAAGAGCCGCCTGTGTGATGCCGGCACGCTCCGCCACTTCAGCTTGGGTGAGCCCAAGATATTCACGCCAGGCGCGAAATGGCGTTATATCGCCTTCAATAACTGCTCCTACCACCTCGTTGGGGATAAGTCCGGCGATGATGGATGTTTGTTTGACCCAACGGCTATACGGGATGACCACGAAGGCAGGGTTGCCGGCAGTGTCCCTGATGATCTGGTAATCAGTATGTACGTTCATTTCTTCTCTTAACCTCCTCGATAGATATGACCTTCACGGCTCCGTCAAACTCGAAAATTATGCGCCAGTCGCCAATGCGGAGGCGATAGCCGTACTCATGCTTCGTAAGGCGCTTGACATTCTGGCAATCGGGAAAAACAGTCAATTGCTGCGCCTCTTTGTAGATATGCTTTCGAGTCGGCGCATCCTTGATTTTCCGCAATTGTCTGAATGCCTTTTCGGTCCAGTGGATTGTGTTCATAGTGGAAAAATAAGATAAATATAAGACAAAGTCAAGGATGGTTTTCAGAGGTCATATCGCGGGTGCAGGGTCAAGTCGTCAATACTTCTTCTTTTCCCCTCTCAACCATTTTGAGGAGAAACAGAAATTTGTCCCCTCTGAACCCGTAACATATTAGGGCTTATATTGAGTCTTGCTTGCCTTGGCATGAGATTGTTTTATTGGATAAGATTCGGATCGTCAGGTTCTTGCATTCTGGGTATCAACGTCCCTACTTGCTAGTGATGATAGCCAAGCACCTCGCGAACCTGATCCCTCAGCTTGAGGCTGGGATCCGGCCGGAATCCCGGCGAATTTTTCTTTTGACTTTCCATATCCTATCCTATAATATCGCGATATGTGGAAACTTTCCAGAGGAAATGCAATATGTGGAAAGGATTTTGCCAATTTTTCCACGTTTGGAGGTTAATATAAGAATATGTGGAAATCCTGTCCATCCATAGGGGATGATATGACGAACAAGAGTCCACTTATTGCACTGTTCGGCTAGACAAGTTCATCTTGTTATTTTAAACAATTAGGCAATCTTGCTTCCGAAGGAGCTGAAATGCCAAAAGCTATCTGCGAAAAGAAAAACCGAATTGCCTACGTCACGTTGAGTCGCCCCGACGCCATGAATGCCTTGGACGACGAAATGAATGACCAACTCTGGGCTATCTGGCGAGATTTCAATGACGATCCAACGGTAGATGTCGCCATTCTAACCGGCTCGGGCAAGGCCTTCTGTGCAGGGGCCGACCTCAAAACGTTCATACCAAAATGGGAACACGCTAACATGCTTGACGCCCGCCGGAATGCGGCCCACGGCATTGGAGGAGGCATCACGCGAGGTCAACACAGAATTACTAAACCGATAATCGCAGCGATCAACGGCCACGCGATAGGCGGAGGATTCGAGTTGGCGTTGGCTTGTGACATCCGCGTAGCCGCGGACTCTGCAAAATTCGGAGTGTTCGAGGTGCGCCAGGGGTTACATCAAGGCGATGGTGGATTGGTTCGTCTGGTAGCAATTGCAGGTATAGCTGTGGCATTGGAACTGACGCTTACGGGCCGGGAGCTTCTTTCAGACGAAGCCTTGCGGTTTGGCCTTGTCAACAAGGTTGTTCCCGCCGACCAGGTTCTCTCCACTGCCGAAAACTATGCGAATATGATCCTTCGGAACAGCCAGCAAGCGATTCGATCCGCTAAAGAAACGATCCTGGACATTATCGGTCGTTCATTGGACGATGCTTTGCGGCTTGAAACAATCAACGGCTATTCAAGCGTTGGTGACTTTAGTGAAGTCAAAGAACGGCTTGCTAAGTTCTTCAAAAAGAGCTGAACTAACTCCATTCAAGGCCAATAGAGCTGACCGGTGTGAATGGGGACGTCCTTCAATAATAAAAACAGGTAAACCACCGGCTCTGCCGGTGGACTCCTAAAGTTTGACAATTACGGGAATATAAGGGAAGTCTCTCAATTCTGAACCGCTCAAAGTTC
>JAJYAX010000277.1 GCA_021779275.1 Deltaproteobacteria bacterium
TCTCAAGAGAGTCCTCCCCTTCCACTACCGTGGCCCCGACCTTCCGCAGCTCGGTCGCCATGGCGGCCAGCCGGTCCGTCTCCTTGACCCGCCAGTTCCGGACATTACGGATGACGGTGGTTCCCGTGGCAAAGAGGGCGGTGGTGGCAATGGTCATCGCCGCATCGGGGATATGGTTCATATCCATATCCACACCGTGCAGCTCACCCCGCGCCGCCTCGATATAGTCCTCACCCCAGGTGATCTTCGCCCCCATGGCCTCCAGGACATGGGCAAACCGCACATCCCCCTGCAGCGAACCGCGGCCGACCCCGTTGACCCGGACCCTGCCCCCTTTGATCGCCGCCGCAGCCAGGAAATAGGAGGCCGAGGAGGCGTCCCCTTCCACGAGAAAGTTCCCAGGGCTTCGATATTTTTGACCGCCCTTGACCAGAAAGGTCCGAAAGTCCCGGTTTTCCACCTGCACACCGAAGGCGGCCATGATCTTCAGGGTGATATCAATGTAGGGCTTGGAGACCAGATCTCCCTTGATCGACACCGAACAGTCTGTCCGGGCCAGGGGAGCGGCCATCAGAAAGGCGGTCAGAAACTGGCTGGAGACACGGCCATCGATGGTGATCTTGCCGCCCGCAAGGCCGTCCGCCGTGATCATAAGCGGGGGGTATCCGTCTTGTTTCAGATAGTGGATATGGGCGCCCGCCTGCCGCAGGGCATCCACCAGATCACCGATGGGCCTCTCCTCCATGCGCGGCTCCCCGGTCAGGATATACTCGCCCCGGCCCAGGCACAGGGCCGCACACAGCGGCCGCATCGCGGTCCCGGCATTGCCGAGGAAGAGCTCAGGTTTCCGGCTCTCCCCAAACGGCCCGCCCAAGCCTTTAACCGCACAGCGGGTGCCGCTCAGATCGCAGTCTACACCCAGGGCCGCCAAGGCTGAGAGCATATGCCTGATATCGTCGGAATCCAGCAGGTTGGTCAGGACGGTTGTCCCCTCCGCCAGGGCCGCCAGCAGCAGGACCCGGTTGGAAACGCTCTTGGAACCGGGAAGATTAATAACCCCATCCACCTTGGCAATGGGCTGCAGTGTTAACGCATGCATGTTTCACCTGTTTCACCTGTCGCGGAAAATCCCGGACGCCTGTTGATCAGTGCCTGTCTGTTTGTAATCGTCGACCTCTCAATGTACCATAACCGGGAAAATTCGGACAGACGGATTTCGTTTTTCATGGAGAGGACCGGTATTTTCTCATTTTCATCTTGTGATACGCGCATTAAACGTCTACTATTTTGTCATGGAGACCGGCCTGCGATAGAACACGGCTCAGCCGATGGCTGAAGAGTCGACTGACACGGAGGGACGGTCCCTTTTTTCACGAAACGCGGATCTGAGACACAGTCCGCCTTAACTCGATTATCGGAGCACCACATTGACAAATACATTACAATTCGCCAATATTCCAGCGAAATATCGGGAATACAATCATTCCAAAATAGTTATTCTCCCGGTTCCCTACAATACCGCAGCCCAGGGAGAAGACCTTGCCCCGCAGGCAATTCTGGACGCCTCTTCCGCGCTTTTCCTCTATGACCATGAAACGGACAGCGAGGTGTATCTGCACGGTATCTGTACCCTGCCGCCGCTGCAAGGCCCGGAAGGGTCAACGGATTTGGTGACCGCCGTCCAACAGCAGGCGGCAACCCTCTTTCGGGATGAAAAAACCGTGGTGGGCATAAGCGGCAGCAGGATGATTACCCTTGGCCTGGTCCAGGGGGCCCTGGACCGCTATCGAAGCCTGAGTGTCCTGCAGCTGGACGCCCACGCCAATCTGATGGCTTCAGACAAACTGGAGCTCACGCCGGTAAGCGTGATGACCGAGGTGAACAAGCTTTGTCCCTCCGTGCAGATCGGCATCCGCGGCATGGAAAAATCGGAGCGTTCCCATATCGACCCCGACCGGCTCGTCTTTGCCCGCGATCTCTTCCGCCATGGGATTAATGCCGCCAACGACGCGCTGGATATCCTGAGCGACAGGGTCTATATAACGCTAAATCTCAATGTCTTCGACCCCTCATCGATGCCATCCGTCAGTAAGCCGGAACCGGGAGGTATCGACTGGTATATGCTCACGCGCCTGATCGGTCAGGTGGCCCTCGAGAAAAAAATCGTCGGAATGGATATTGTCGGACTGCACCCCAGAGCTGGGAATACGGCACCCGATTATCTCGCAGCCAAGCTGATTTACCGCATTCTCAGCATGATCTTCTCGCGGTAAAATGCGGCCTTGCTGCTCTACAATTCCCGTACTTCTTTGTCCTGTGAAAAAGGGGGCTTCCAGTTTTTTTGAGAGCCCCTTTCTCTTACAGATTCAATGGAAGGCTGTTCGTGGTATAAACGTACATTAAATCCCGGGTAATCGCTGCAACCCACATGGAAGACGACAAAAAACATTCACTGTTCGAACGTGTGCAGAAAAGGCTGGCCGTATTTTTCCCCGACATGATTTATACCCGCGAAACGGTGGAGGAATCCCTGCAGACAGGGGAAATTTTCTACAAGGCCCTCGACATCCTTCCCTACCTCCAGTCGGCGCTTTTCGACGAAAAAATCCTCGAGGTCGAACTCGACGGCATGACCCGGGTCTATTTTGCCAGAATCCATGACGACCTGCCCGATCTGGTTCCCGCCGAGGTCGACGGTGCAACAATCATGACCGAACCCGATTACAAACAGGGCGACTACCTGAAAAACATGACCCATATCATCTCGCTTCCTGTCGAGCCGGGGATCGGGAATCTGAATATTCGCAGCACAAAAAAAATTCTCTTACGGATGTTTACCACCACCTATGCCGTTGAACTCGGCACCTTCTTCCAGGACATGACCCTGGTCAGGGAATTGCCGGTTCTCCGGCTGGCCTTTCCGGTGATCGGGCGACTGGTCCGCGGGGTCAGGGAATTTCGCGCCAAGGTCCCGGAAAAAATGGACATAAAGGTGTTGATAGTCGGGAAGAGGAAGCAGGATTCGGTGACCACCAAAATCGTCAATATCAGTGTCAGCGGCATGTCGTTTGCGATCAAGAAAACGCAACAGGAGTTTTTCCGGGTCGATCAGGTCAGGACCTTCGAATTCATCATTGACGGCATGATGGCGGCCCGTCTCAACGGAAACATCCGCCACGTCTCCAAAATCCGGGGAAAAAAAGGAACTGAATATATCTGCGGCGTCCAGTTCGACCTGATCACCAGGTCGCTTGCGGCGAAGGTCGAATCCATCGTCGCCACGGTCCAGAGGGCTCATCTCAAGGAATTATCCGACAAATCCATAGCCAGCGGCCTGGACCTCATTGCCTGACTTGTATACCAGAGACTCCGTTCGAATCGATGCGACGGCGATCCTGCTGCTGCGCGCCCTGCTCGTCGCCTTGATCGTGGCGCTGGAGGGATGCGCCACGCCGGAACGCCCCCCGGACTCGGCGCCGCCGGTGCAAATTTCGGAGCGCACGTGGCAGCACGTGGACAGCGACATAGCCAACGCGTCATCGGCGGCGACAGAATCGGCTCGGGACTACGCCCGCGTCGCCCTGGATCACTGGATAAGCCTCGTCCGGATGCGCATCGAGGACGACTTCATTCCATGGTTTGGCAGTTACTGGACCCAGCAATGGCTGGCCGGCAAGATGGCCTGGTACAAGTTGGGAGCCGAAGAAGGGACCGATCCCGCCGTAAAACAACTGGCCGCGTACTTGCAGGAGCAATTTCAGGAGCGCGTGCTGGCCCCCGTCGCCAAGGAAATCGATCCTGACGTGATCAGGGAACAGACGACGGAATACTACGTCCAGATCCTCAACAAACAGCTTCAGGAAATCCAGCAGCGCTATGGTGTGCCTTCCGATCAATTCGACCGGCGGATCAAGGACATCTCTGCGCTC
>JAJYAX010000278.1 GCA_021779275.1 Deltaproteobacteria bacterium
GTCTCCGACCCCGAAACTGACATTTTTGGTGGAGAAGACAGATGCGCCCGCCCCGCCGTGCCGGTCAAAAAAGGCGGCGGTACAGCGTGGGTCCCAAAAGAGGTCATCTCTCTGATTGTCCATTTCCCTGCGGCCATCCCTCTCTTCCATGCGCTCCCCGCCTCCGTTTTAGCAAAAAAAACCCGTTATGCCCGCCCGGCCTGCAGCTTGCCGTGGCCTTTTTGGTCCGTCCGTTGTATGAAGGAGAGACACTCTTTACCCATCAATAATAAAACGGCTTGAAAAAAATGCAAATTCCCATCGTCATGGCCGCCTTCGGCACCACCTCCCGGGCGGAGGCCACCTACAGGATCATTGATGCGCATATCCGGAAGGCATTTCCCGGACATGAAGTCCACTGGGCCTACTCGTCACGCATGATCAAGGGATTGAGACAGGGACAAGGAAAAAAAAGCATCAACCATCCCCATGAAATTCTCCGGGAGCTGCATGCCCGGGGGCACGGATGGGCGGTGGTTCAATCCGTTCACCTGATCGGCGGCCATGAGTTTGTCCGGCTTCTGGAGGAGATCCGGCAGGAAGAGATACGCACCTCGGTCGGGATGCCGCTGCTGACGACACCTGCCGACCTGCTCCGGGTCGGCCATTGCCTGGAGCCGATCATCCGCGCCCACCCGGAGAAGGCCATTCTCCTCCCTGGCCATGGGACGGATCATCCCGCCTGGACCACCTACCCCGCCTTGCAGCAGACACTCGGGCGGATGTTCGGCGACAGGATTTTCGTGGGTGCGGTCGAGCAATTTCCTCCTTCAGAAGGTCTGATTGAGGAGATCGCGGCGGCCGGATTC
Source organism: Deltaproteobacteria bacterium (assembly GCA_021779275.1). Classification (GTDB taxonomy): domain Bacteria; phylum Desulfobacterota; class Desulfobulbia; order Desulfobulbales; family Desulfocapsaceae; genus CAIUQR01. Next base: position 849 of record JAJYAX010000278.1, read on the forward strand.
AAAGAGGTTCTGGTAATCCCCTTCCTCCTGGTCGCAGGCATGCATTACCACCAGGATCTGATGAGCGAAGAGGCCGATTCCTGGGGCTCACGACTCCGGGAGGCGGGAATCTCGGTGACGATAATCCCCGAGGGGATAGGCAATCTGGCAGGCATCAGTGAGATTTTCCGCGACCATATCCGGGAGGCGCTGGACGTGATACCCCGCTAGCGCCCCATCCCCCGGCCATCCGGCATCTTCCGCTCAGGGACGATAGCAGTAGTGCTTGTTTTTTTTATCGAGCATCTGGGCAATCTGAAAGCCGTCGTTTTTTCGATGGAAACGTTCATACCCCTCCTGCTCGCAGGCGGGGCAGCAATTCCAGGGAAGCTCGATCCCCAGGCAGGACCCTGTCCGGCGGGTTCGCGATTTGATGATCCTGATACCGGCGCAGGCGTCGCAGTCTTTCAGCTCTTCCCGCTGGTTTTCGGTAATGTTATCGGTGTCGTAATAAATATCCCGCTCCCGGATGAAAAAGTTGCCCGTCCTCTCGGAGGTCCCCGGTTTCGGATGAAAGTAGAGATCCGGCAGCTGACGGCAGAGGCGCTGGATATAATTCATCGTATCCGGCTCTTCCCGGATCCGGTCGGGATTGAAGTCCGGCTCGAGCACCGCCGAATAATCGCAGCCCGCCATGGCCAGACAGATGCCCAGGTTGACATAGGGAAGGGCTCCCTTGATGGCGTAGCCCCCCTCCAGCACGGCGATATCCGGTTTCAGCATCTCGGTCAGCCGGGCGTAGCCCTGGGCGGAAAAGCACATGTTGGTGATGGGATCGGAATAATGGTTGTCCTGCCCGGCCGAATTGACAACCAGATCGGGTTTGAAATCGGCCAGGATCGGCAGGACCACCTGCTCTATGGCATGAAGGTAGCCCGCATCGGAGGTGTTGGGCGGCAGCGGGACATTGATGGTTCGGCCCAGCGCCTTGGGGCCGCCGTTTTCATGGGGAAAGCCCGAGCCCGGATAGAGGGTGCGCCCATCCTGATGCAGTGAGATGAACAGCACATCGGGATCGTGCCAATAGACATCCTGGGTGCCGTCGCCATGATGGCAATCCGTGTCGACAATAGCGATCCGTTTGGGTCCGTAATGCTCCCGGATCCACTCGACCATCACCGCCTCGATGTTGATGTTGCAGAAACCGCGGTTCCCCTGGACGACCTTCATTGCATGGTGGCCGGGCGGGCGGACCAGGGCGAAGGCGTGCCGGGTCTCCTGCTCCAGCACCAGCCGGGCTGCCTGGATGGCGCCGCCGGCCGAGATCCGGTGCGATTCGGTACAGGTTTTCTCGACCGACGGAAAACAGAAATGGGCGCGCAGGATATCCTGGTCCGAGGCCCGGAGGGGACGGTATTCGGTGATCCCCCGGACATCGAACAGCCCCTCCTCCCGGAACTGATCCTGGGTATAGAGCAGACGCTCCTCCCGTTCCGGATGGGTTTCTGAAATCGCCCAGTCATAGGCGGGGAAAAAGATAACTCCAAGAGACGATGCAGCTTTCAGCATAGGACGACCTATCCTTACGAAATTTTATCGTTGGCCGCGGCGCATGGGCGCGGTTTTTCAGCTCCGGCTCTCTACCCGGATACCTACGCCTGCCATGTCCAGCTGAACAATGACGGCAGGCTGCACCTGGGCCACCACCCGGATGTTTCTCCCCGTGGTGTAAAAGTCTTCCACGGTATTGAAAGAATCCGCCTGGGTGATCTGGACCTCGTCGGCCGTAATCCCTCTCCCCGCCTTCCCGAGATCGCCGATCAGAAGTGATTTCGCCTCGGCGATGGCTGCCTCCAGGGTATAGCTCATGGGAACCGAGCGGAATATTTCCAGCCGCGGGACCGAGACCTTGCCCCTGGAGGTATCCGCCGTCAGCACCAGCTGGGCGGTTGAACGGGTCAGGGCCGCGCCGATGGCGTTGGCCACCCCGTGCAGAGGCGGAATCACGACCTCCATCCCCAGCCGTGTCTGCAGGAGATCCCGGAAGATATGGGCGGGACCGCCGATGACAATCAGGCGGGAAGGCCTGATCGGCCGATCCTCCAGGATCTCATGGATGGTATAGACCGGCTTGGAGTTCACCTGGGTGATCAGGCTGTCGATCCTGGTGCTTATGGCGTTGACGGCGGTATCAACCGCGTTCCTGGCCAGCTGCTGAGCGGTGAGTCCATGCCGGCCTGCCAGCTCTTCGATCCCGATAATGGAGTCCCGGCTCCGGCCGAACTCCACCAGTTCAAGAACATTGAGGGCATCCATCAGGGTCGGTGCGGATCCGCCCATGGCCATGCAGGGACCGAGGCGCTGCGGCCCCACCAGGACCGTCTCTCCTTCAATCCGGATCAGCGAGTCGCCGCCGATGCCGATGGATTCGACATGGATGGCGCGGACCAGGGTCGGCCGGCCGTCAATGGAGATGCCTTCCCGTTCCAGAAGAGGCTGGCCGGCGGCAAAGAGCGCAATATCCGTGGTGGTGCCGCCGATGTCGAGCATCAGGGCGTCGGAGCCGGTGGGCGCCATGGCCAGAATCCCCATGACCGAGGCGGCAGGGCCCGAAAAAATGGACTGCACCGGCATCTCCAGGGCGCGCGCCAGCGGCATGGTGCCGCCGTCAGCCTTCAGGATGTTAATCTCCGCCTGGATATCGAAGGCCTGCAGACTCTCCAGCAAGGCCGTGGAAAAGACCCGAAAGGACCGCCATACGGCCGAGTTATAGTAAGCGGTATGAATCCTGCGGCCGAAATTGAGCTGGCCTGAGATCAGATGTCCCGAGGAAACAAAGTCGGCCAGGTCGCCCAGGTGTTCCCTGATTGTCTTTTCCTGCAGCGGGTTGCGCGGGGAAAATTTCCCGACCACCGCATAGCTCTTGACCCCCTGCCCCGCACAATCGGCAATGGCCTCCTGCAACCGTGGGATATCCAGCGGTGTGGTCTCCGTCCCCAGATGATCGAGAGAGCCGGGGATCAGATGATAATGCCCGCCTATCCGGTAGGCCTCCGGCGAGATGCCCGGTCCTCCGGCCACCAGGACCCCCACCGGGTC
>JAJYAX010000279.1 GCA_021779275.1 Deltaproteobacteria bacterium
GGCCAGGTAATCTCTTGCCCCTTAGGCGCAAGAAGTATGCCGTTTTTAGCCAGGATATCCTCCTCGACTATCATGCCAATGGAGATATCATGGACATTCAGGCTGACAATGCGGACATGCTCGTCCGCCAGTTTCACATCGTTCAACACTCTCAGGATATCAGGATTATAGACTCCTTTTTCCAAAGAAAGTTCTTTTATCGCCTCTCTATGTTTTTTACCCTGAAATAGAAGGAGATCATAATCCAGGGCCACCCTTAATATCTGGGCGCCCAGGATGCTTTCTTCGTCGGTTGCGATCTCTTCGGTAAATTGGTCGTATCGAAGGAGCTGATGAGAGATCATTCCAATGACTGATTCAAGCCGGGGGATATCCGCCAGCAGGCTTGCCCCGACCTTGGGATGACTCTGGTACATATCATGTTCTTCCGGGGTCAATGTAATAGTTGCATGTTTTTTATTTAAGATATCGTTGGGTAAGGTAATGCAGCCTATCTGAGACATGAGGGCTGCAACCTCATATTTCCAGATATGGCCGAGTTCCAAGAGCTGGGCCAGTTCGACCACGATGTTTTTAATCCTGTATCCACAGCTAAAGGCCGTCGGGTTGGAGAGACTGAGAAGTTCCGATAAGACCTTGACGCTCCCCTTCAAGGTCTTATCCAACAGCTCCTTCTCCGCCGTGATCAGCCGATACTGCCTCTGGGCTAAGGCCAGGGCGGGGACAAGCACAGCCGTCGAACAGGGTTTATTCAGGAATCTGAAGATCTGGCCTTTATTCACCGCCTCAATGGCGGTTTCTTGATCGGCATTGCCGGTAAGCATCATCCTGACCGTATCCGGAAAGAGATCCTTTACCGTGGACAACAACTGCACTCCATCCATACCCGGCATTCGCATATCCGAAACAATGACGGCAAAGGGTCCTTCATCCTTCAAGATCTGCAAGGCCTCCTGCCCACTGCCTGCGATTTTTAGGGCGAAACGCTTCCTCAGTTGACGGGCGATCGATTCCAAGATATTTATTTCATCATCAACAAAAAGTATTTTTTCCGTCATCTCTAACTTACACCAATGGCAGGCATTTTTTATTCGTTAATGGCAAACAAACGATAATTTCCTTCTTGTAGTATCTGTTTTTTTTTGAGGTAATGCAAATTTTTAATTCCAGGCTCAGCAGGAGACGTTGAAGGATAACGAGGTGTTTGATTTTCGGCCTCCCTGCACGATAGAATCGATCTCATTGCTGGAATTTTTCCACAAAACCTCGTATAGTCCCTGATCATTGTCCCCAAGGGGGCGCTTACGTCAATAAATTATCTAAAAAAATGAGAACATATGCAGGACCCTACCAAACTTGATCAACCGGAAATCCTTTCCCGTATCTTCTATCCCCGCCATGAGCCAAAGACCGTTCCTCCGCCTGGAGCTGTTGACTGGGAATATGAGGCGGAACCGGGCATTGTCGTCGGCTGCCGTTTTTTTGTCCACCACCAGGAAGCGCCGTCCATCCTCTACTTCCATGGAAATGGCGAAGTTGTCTGCGACCATGACGACATCGGCCAGGACTATATGGAGGCCGGCTGCAACCTTCTGGTTATGACATATCGGGGTTACGGTTGGAGTACAGGTACTCCGACGGTGCAGGCGATGTTTAAGGACGGCAGAAGACTGTTTTCCGAGGCGACAGCCTGGCTCAGGGAAAAAGACTGTACAGGCCCTCTCTTTATCATGGGCCGATCACTGGGGTCAGCCTGCGCCATTGACCTTGCCGCCCTGCACGGAGATATGGTCAAAGGCCTTATTGTTGAAAGCGGTTTTGCCGATTCACTGCCGCTTCTGAAAACACTGGGGATCTCGCCGGCAGCTGCTGGGATAACGGAAGAGGAGTGTTTTGGAAACAAAGAAAAGATAGCCGCCGTCAAAATCCCCACCATGATTCTGCATGGGGCGCGTGATCAGTTGCTCCCTCCTGCCGAGGCCGAAAAGCTCAATGCCGCCAGCGGCGCCAGGAATAAACAGTTTCTGCTGATCCCCGGCGCTGATCACAATACGATGATCAGCACCGCCGGCAGGCTGTACTTCCAGACAATACGGCAATTTATCGATTCTGTCACCGGCGCATCATCTTGGCGGAACACACGCAAGCAAAAACAATCCGGGGCCAAAGACAGGCCCTGATCCTGCCCCAAGGACAATCTCCAATGCCGCAAAAAACGCAGAAAAGAACCGACTACCTCTCCTGGGATGAATATTTCATGGCCGTCGCCCTGCTTTCAGCCCAACGCAGCAAGGACCCCAATACCCAGGTGGGGGCCTGTGTCGCCAACGATCAGAACAAGATCGTCGGTGTGGGCTATAACGGCTTTCCGTGGGGGTGCTCAGATGACGTCCTTCCCTGGACCCGGGACGGAGCCTATCTTGATACCAAATACCCCTACGTCTGTCATGCCGAACTCAACGCCGTTCTGAATTCCATCTCCTATGACCTTCGGAATTGCAGGATCTATGTCGGTCTCTTCCCCTGCAATGAATGCACCAAGGTCATCATCCAGGCGGGGATCAAGGAGATCATCTACCTCTCTGATAAGTATAAGGATACAGACGCGGTAAAGGCGTCAAAAACGATGCTTGACACCTCTGCCAATATCTCCTATCGGCAGTTGCAGACCTCGCGGTCGCGGATCAGCATTGACCTTTCCCGTATAGAATAAGGCCTGAGTCTTCTCCTTTATCCGGGAGGGGCCGCTCACAGCTGATGCTCATATCCCTGGAAGGTGATATCCCGGCGACGCCCCTGATCGTCCTCCAGAGAGACGCCCCGGCCCATCTCTATCGTTCCCACGGGATAAACAACATAATTTCCCGCTTTCTTTACATATTCTTCGAGATCTTTTTCTCTTCCCCGGCTCACACAGAAGACAAGCTGGTAGTCCTCGCCGCCACGCAGGATGCAATCCGATTTGTGCAGCTGTAAGGCAGAGCAGACCTCATCCAGCTCCGGGAGATGCGGCAGTCTCTGTCCCCGGATGACGGCGCCGACACCACTTTCATTGCAGATATGGCTGAGATCCGTTGCCAGACCATCCGAGATATCCTGCATCGCCGAGACACAGCCGCTGGCGCACAACACCTGTCCCAACTGCACCTGCGGGATGGGGTCCAGATGGGTATTTATAAGTATTTCCCAGCCGGAATTCCTTTGTAACCCATCCCCCCCGGTTCTTTTCAAAATCTCCAACCCCGCCGCCGACGAGCCGAGCGGACCGGACACATAGACGGTATCTCCGGACCGAGCTCCGGACCGATAGATAATCCCGGCGGGATGTTGTTCTCCCAGCACGGTCACCGAGATATTCAATTCTTGTCCCGAAACGGTATCACCGCCGATAAGAACACAATCATATTCAGAGAGAATGGCGGACACTCCTTCCAGCCACTGAAAAAGCCATTCAGACGACAACCACGGGGGAAGACTGACAGACAGCAGAAAGAAACGTGGGACGCCTCCCATGGCGGCAATGTCACTGAGGTTGACTGCAATCGATTTTCGCCCCAGAAGCCGGGGCGGATGCCATTCCCGGGTAAAATGGACGCCATCAACCAACATGTCGGTCGAGACGAGCCAGGCGCCCCTTGCGGATGTTCCAAAGACCGAACAATCATCGCCGATCCCCTTGATGAGACCGCGGGCGGAAGAGGCAGCAGCCTGCTTCCGAATATGTTCGATAAGATCTCTTTCTGAAAGGGCCATATCTACCTTTTTCCAGGGATCAGGAGGTCCATTGCGGAGGATCACTTCACCCGTTTCAGTCCCATGCCTTTCCCTTTATCCTTCCTGGTATTTCCAGCTGAAGGGCTCTCAATGACACCGAAATCAACCGCCTTGATGAACCGTTCCTCTCCACCCATGGTGAAGATCTCC
>JAJYAX010000280.1 GCA_021779275.1 Deltaproteobacteria bacterium
CCTCAGGAACCTCTTTCTCAAACTGGGTAAAACAGGTGACAAACACATCACAGCCGTCTTCTCCAAGATCTCCCGATGCCAGCAAAAATTGAGTAAAATCCATCCCCTTCCCTTACAATACGCCATTGTATAAAATTTAACGGAATACCGCTGTCCCGCCGTATATTCCCATGATAGTATCACCTGATGGAGTCCGCTTCGGATCAGACTCCGTCGGCATTCGTCTCTTTCGGTTAAAGCGATAACAAGTTGATTGTCAATGAATAGTTGATTAGTATTAATCACTGCTCACCAATAATCAACATATCCACAACCATGGAGAATTTCGTGTTACACACACTTTTGACCGCCATCATCCTCTCAATCTGTGTAACGGCAGTCTGCTCCCTCTGCGAGGCCGTTCTCTATTCGATATCCACAATTCAGGTTGAGATGCTGAAACGATCCGGCCATGCCTCAGCCGGCCTCCTGCAGAATCTCAAGGCCGATATAGATGAGCCCATCACCGCCATTCTGACATTGAGCACCATCGCCAACACCATCGGCGCCGCCGTTGCCGGTGCAGCCGCCGCAAGACTGTTCGGGGATCATAACCTCATCTGGTTTTCGGGCGCCTTTACACTCGCCATCCTTATCCTCTCGGAGATAATCCCCAAGACCCTGGGAGTAAGCTTCGCCATCAGACTTGCCCCCTTTATCGCCTCGCCTCTGTATTGGATGGTCTTTTCGCTTAAACCGATTGTCTGGCTCTGTCGATCCATCACCCGGCTTCTCCCCCATGGCAAAGATGAGGGAAATTATTCGGCGGAAGAACTGCAGACCATCGCCTCCCTTTCTCTTAAATCCGGAGAAATCGAGGCGGACCAGGAACGAGTCATCACCAACATCCTGGATTTACAAAGCAAGATAGTCCGTCAGGTGATGACCCCCCGAACGGTGACCTTTTCGCTCAACGAGCATCTGACCGTCGCGGAGGCCATGAAATTATCCAGTGAAGTCAACAGTCATAGCCGTGTTCCCGTCTATGACGACGAACCGGACAATGTTACCGGAATAATCATGCGGAAGGATATCCTCCTTGCCGCCGCCGAAAACAATCTCCAACTGCCTCTGTCCACACTCATGCACCCCGTCCATTTCGTTCCGGAAACCGCCCCTCTCAACCGCATCCTGATTGAATTTTTCGATAGGCGCCAGCATCTCTTTGTGGTCGTTGATGAGTACGGGGCAATGACCGGCATTATTTCAATGGAGGATATCATCGAAGAGATCGTCGGCCGCGAGATCATCGATGAATCGGATAAGACACGTGACATGCGGGAACTCGCACGGAAGCTGACCCTTGAAACCCGCAAAAAGCAGAAGAACACCTGACCTTCACTCTGGACCATTACTACAATCGGCTGATCAAAATTTGACAACCGGGCCGCAAAAGGCGTTTATCAATTATAGTAATCGTGGACTTCCATATTACTGATGAGATGTTTTCTGCCGGTATCGACGAGCGGAAACGCCATCTAAAGTGATTACCGGCTGGCATTCCACCTCCCTTCTTTAATAGATATTAACTCTATATATTCAAATAGATAACCATTTTACCCAATAACCATTCTTTACCGTTTGCCCTCCTTTCCAGCACATACATAGTGCAGGCATTCAATCCTGCACCGGAAATTGCCCCGACATACCACAAATCCGCATTTACATAGTTGTAGCTTTTTTTTTTTGCTGATATTAATCTGCCTTCGTTTAGTTCGGAAGCCGCGTCGAAGAACAGTTGCCATGTTGTACCCCCCGGCCTGCATTCAACAGGTAAACCCTGGATGATGTGATCGCCATTTTTATGCTGGGATACAAACAAATCAACTACCGACACATAAGATTGCAGGTTATTCGTTAATTTCAAAAAGTGGAGAACAACAATGAAATCCCCCGTACGTGTTGCAATTACAGGTGCAGCCGGCCAGATCAGCTATTCAATTATCTTCCGCATCGCCAGTGGCAGTATGCTTGGTGATGATCAACCTGTTATTTTGCAGCTCCTGGAAATACCGCCCGCCATGGGTGCGTTGAATGGCGTGGTCATGGAACTCAATGACTGCGCCTTCCCGCTCGTCCATGGCATCGTCCCCACGGATGATCCCAATGTTGCATTCAAGGATGTCGATTTCGCAATCCTTGTAGGCGCCCGTCCGCGCGGGCCAGGCATGGAGCGCTCCGATCTTCTCAAGGCCAATGCCGCCATATTCTCCGTACAAGGCAAGGCCTTGAACGATCATGCAAAACGCGATGTGAAGGTGCTTGTTGTCGGCAATCCCGCCAACACCAACGCCCTCATTACCCTGAAGAACGCCCCCGATCTGAACCCCCGCCATATCACCGCCATGATGCGTCTTGACCATAACAGATCCCTTTCCCAGATCGCCGAAAAGACCGGCAGCCATACCACCAAGGTGGAAAAGATGGTTGTCTGGGGAAATCATTCCGCCACCCAGTATCCTGACATCAGCTATGCAACAGTTGACGGCGCGCCGGTCAAATCAAAGGTTGATGACGAGTGGAATGTCAATACCTTCATCCCCGTCGTGCAACAGCGCGGTGCGGCCATCATCAAGGCCCGCGGCGCATCCTCCGCCGCCAGCGCCGCCTCCGCCGCCGTTGACCATATGCGCACCTGGGCGCTGGGCAGCAAGGGTCAATGGGTGAGCATGGGTGTTTACAGCAAGGGAAATTCCTACGGCATTGATCAAGATATCATTTATTCCTTCCCCATTACCTGTGAAAATGGCGAATGGAAGGAGGTCTCCGGCTTGAAGGTCAGTGATTTCAGCCGTGAACGTATGAGCCTTACCGAAAAGGAACTGTTGAGCGAGAAGGCGGCGATCGCCGATCTCCTTTAATCCGGCTTCCTTCTCAATCCCATAGCAGAACAGGGGAGTTCATTTGAGCCCCCTGTTCCGCCCCCTCCTGCCAAGGCAGCGGCAAGCAAGAAAAACAGACGCACTTTTGGTTTCAGATATCGCTTTTCTTTGACATCTTGCTGAAGGATTGCAGCAGTAGACTGCCGACAATAAAGAGAAGGCCGACAAAGGTTGATCGCAGGATCTCCTCTCCCACGATAAAATGGATCATCACCAGGGACAAGAAAGGAGAGATAAAGATCAGGTTTGCGATCCTTGCCGTATTGGTCGAGCACTTCAAGGCCTTCAGCCACAGGACATAGGTAATACCCATCTCGAAGACTCCCACATAGACAGCGCCCAGCAGACCGGGGAGGTGTATGGGCCTAAATCCCCCGGTTGCCAGGATGTACAGGATAATCAAGGGAATGCTGCAGATAAAATTCAGAAACAGCCCGATAACCGGCTCACGACGATCTCTGGTATTGGCAATCCAATAGAAGGACCAGATAAGTGTGGAAAATAAGGCAAGTCCGACACCCAGCGGGCTCTGAAAGGTGAAGGCCAACACGTTCCCCCTGGTCGAGATTATTACAACCCCGATATAACTGACCGTGATTGCGAATATATCAACCCGGCTGATCTTCTGTCCCAGCAGGGGGATGGACAGCAGGGTGAGGGTGATTGCCCAGGTGTAATTTATGGCCTGGGCCTGCTGAGCCGGCAAGAGATTATAGGCCTGAAACAGTATCAGATAGTAGAGAAAGGGATTCAGGAAACCGAATTTCAAGGAGGCCAGCCAGTCCTTCTTTTGCAGGGCGCCTATCTGCCTGGCTTTTCCCTGCACCAGAATGATCAGAAAAAGAACCAGGCAGGAGGCAATCGAGGCGTAGAACAGCAGCTCAGCCGGCGTCAGAGTGCGAAGCGAGATCTTAAAGGCGCTGGCAACGGTAGACCAGAGAGCGACGGTCGTCAGGGCATAGGAATACGCTTTTTTCTGATCACGCATCAGCACTCGTCCG
>JAJYAX010000281.1 GCA_021779275.1 Deltaproteobacteria bacterium
ACATCTAGTGAGATAGGAGAGAGTATGCCACAAAGAGGGATGGATTTCAATAATCAAAACGGCGTTGATACAAACACGGCGCCGCTGACCAATGTCAGCTTGTGCATAAAGGCCATGCTGCGGGTCAAGGAGCGCGCCCGGCACCTGCCTGGCTTTGTCTGTTTTTACGGGCCGTCCGGCTGGGGAAAGTCCAAGGCCGCGGCCTATGTCGCCAACAAGCAGCACGCCTACTATATCGAGTGCAAGGAACGCTGGCCGCGCAAGGCTGTGTTCCTGGCCATCCTGCGGGACATGGGCATCGAGCCAGCCAAAACCCAGTACGAGATGCTGGAGCAGGTCTGCCGGCAGCTGGCCAGCAGCGGCCGGCCGCTGATCGTCGATGAGTTCGATCACCTGGTCAACCGGGGCTATGTGGAGATGATCCGGGATATCTACGAGGGATCCGGAGCCGCCATCCTGCTGGTGGGTGAAGAGATGCTGCCGCAGAAGCTGAAGCGGTGGGAGCGCTTCTATGGCCGGGTACTGGACTGGATCCCGGCGCAACCGGCCGACTTTGACGACTGCCGCAGCCTGGCGCAGTTCTATTGCGACCGGGTGACCATCAAGGATGAGCTGCTTGCCGTCCTGCATAAGCGAAGCCGGGGGTCGGCGCGGCGGATCGTTGTCTATCTGGACAGGGTGCAGGACTGGGCCGGACAGAGCGGGCTGGATGTGGTGGGACTCCAAGAGGCCGGGGACCGCGACTTCTATGAGGATGAGGCCCCGAAGAGGAGCCTTCTCCTATGAAACGGACGGGACGAAAACCAATGGACAGGTTGAACGGCTATGACAGCCGGGAGGCGATGTGGGCGGTGATCCGCGTGCTCCGGCGCTTTACGGTGCGGGAGCTGTATGGTGAGACGACGCTCGATATCTCCACCGTCCGCGACTATGTCGTCGGCCTGGAGCGATCCGGGATCCTGGCGCCGCTGGACGGAACACCGCTGGCGGAGGATGGGGCGACGCGCTACCAGCTGGTGAAAGACGTCGGCGTCGACGCCCCCCGGGTGCGGAGGGATGGCACCACGGTCACCCAGGGGCAGGGACGGATCAATCTCTGGCGGACCATGCGCATTATCAAGGAGTTCAACGCCAGGGTGTTGGCCGATGCCGCCTCCACCGAGGATTGTGTGATCTCGGTCGCCACGGCCGAGGATTATATCCGGCATCTGCACCGGGCGGGGTATCTCAAGGCGAACGGCCGGGGCCGGTATCTCTTCCTCTATCATATGTATACAGGGCCGCGTCCGCCGATGATCCAGAAGGTGAAGCGGGTCTGGGACCAGAACCTGAAGAAGGTGATGTGGAGTGAAGATGGAGGCGGAAATGACGGAGAATAATCTTCTCGACCTGCTGCGGGATGCGGTGGAACGCCAGGGCAGTCAGGCCAGGGTGGCCAAGATGCTGGGCTACTCGTCGGCCACCATCAGCCAGATCCTGAGCGGGAAATACCAGGGTGAGCTGGATAATTTCTTGACGAAGGTGGAAGAGATATTCGGCACCCGGGATGTGGCCTGCCCGGTCTCGGGGACGATCCCATTGAATGAATGCGTGCGGGAGAGGCGGACACCGTTTTCCACGTCAAATCCCCGGCGGGTGCAGATGTACCGGGCCTGCCTTAAATGCCCGTTTAATACTGATTCAACCAAGGAGAAAATATGAACACACAGATAAAACAACTGGAAAAACAGAACGATCTGCTACAGCGCATAGCCATGGATACCACGGATATCGAGCAGATAGTGGGCGGCAGCATGGCTCCCGACGACCGGCAGCGGGCGCTGCTGGTAAAGATCGGCAATATCCGCCGGGCGGCCCTGGCCGGGATGAGCGACCGGGAGATCACTGTGAAGATCCTCACCGGCTACCGGGAGGATTGCGTCAACGTGCTCTTTACCGTCAAGGAGCAGCTGGATGCCTATTTCTCCGGCCGGATATCGCTGAATGACGAGCAATTACAGCATATGGTGATGGCCTGCGAGATGTATGTCCGGATGACGCAAAAATATTTCGGCAAGAAGGCCCAGTCGGGAGTGGAGGTGGAGAATGGTTGAGTCGAAATCAAAGCGGAAAAAGCCGACCAATCTCCATCCGGTAAAGGATCTGGCGGAGGCTAATACCGTACTGGCTGAGATCGGCATGTTGGATCGAGAGATAAAGAGGATTAAAGCCGATCAACAGGAAGAAATAGACCGGATAAAGGCTGAAACGGACGCCTTGGTAACCCCTCTTGAAGAGAGAATGGAGAACATGGGCACCGGATTGAACGCTTTTTCTGAATACAACAAAGGGAAGCTGTTTGAGACAAAACGAAGCGTTGAATTGACCTTCGGCGTTCTGGGGTACAGAAGATCAAACGAGATAGCACCAAAACCGAAACATACGCTGGCTATGATACTCGGCCGGTTGAAAGACCTCAGTTTTGCTGAGGCTATCAGGGTTAAGGAAGAGGTGAACAAGGACGTTCTGAAGACATGGCCGGACGAACGGTTGGACCTGGTTGGAGCGCGAAGAATAGAAAAAGATTCCTTCTGGTTTGAAGTGAAGGAAGAAGAGATCAATCCGGGGGTGTGACCATGGACTGTCCACGATGTAGCGCTGACGTTGATTATCCCCTGATGACCATAGAGCCATCGGCGGAAGAGGATGGAGTTGAGATTAATTTTACCTGCCCGTATTGCTCAACCGATTTTTATGCAGTTCTGCGGCCGGTTGATTTTGATGAGGTGTGATCATGCGGCAACGGAGGGCCATCCGCAGGGCCACCTCACTCGTGGCCGAGTGTCCGTTGGATGGTGTCTGTCTCTGCCGGGTGGAGGGCGCTACCAACTGGCTGCGCTGCGGCTATTACGACGGTACTGTCCGGCGGCTCAAGAGCCTCCTGGTGATCTGTAAATATATCGAAAAATAAAGGCGAAACGCGGGGTGACCCGCGTCGCCGGTGGGTGGTTCCACCGGCCTGATGAGCAGCCAGGAAAAGGAAAGAATGAAAAACTTGACAAAAACAGCACGGTTCGGGTACGCTTCCCCTGTCACGGCAAAATCCGTGACCGGGCTTGGTCGCCCGAACCACGGCGGACACACCGCCTCCTCTGTATTGTTGGCGGTTTTTTTGTGTCCATTGCATGGCGTAGCTCTCTTCTTTGGGCGGCGTTGTGCGGGAGTCCGCAAGGACTGCCGGTCCGTGGCCGGTCGACCAACCCGTACAACGTCCGCCCTTTTTGCGTTTGGTCGCGCAGGGACGGAAACATTCACTTCCACCCACGGAGTAACGCCATGAACCAAGCCCCATCTTCCGCCCGCTGCGGCACCTTCAATTTCAGTCCCCTTGATCACCCGTGCGACATCCTGGCTAATACCGCCAGTGTCACCCATTTCCTGGCCGAGGTCGCAATACACGTCCATAGTGACGGCCTCAATCCCGGCCTATCCGAGGAAGGAGCCCAGGGCCTCTGGTGCATCCTGACCGCCGTGGAAAACTCCATCCAGGCCGCCATCGAGCGTTATAACCCACAATTACAGGAGGTGTAACATGGCAAAGCCCATCAAGATCGAAGATCGCAAAGTAACCCCGATGTTTTACAAGAAGCGGCCCGTTGTCACCCTGCGCCAGGTGGATGAGTTTCATGGCAGGGCTGAAGGGACGGCAGGGAGAAATTTCAGGGCTAACCGAAAGCATTTCATCCAGGATCTCGACTTTTTTGAGGTGCCTTATGCTGAGTGGAAAGATCTTCTTGGTGGGACGAATTTCGTCCCACCAAGAGAGGGTATCGCGGGACGAAATTCGTCCCGCGATACCCTCGAAAAAGAGGTCGGTGATGGGCAAAGTTTTGTCGGGTCACAGGAGGGG
>JAJYAX010000282.1 GCA_021779275.1 Deltaproteobacteria bacterium
TGTGGCGGTGGTGGATATCATGCTGCCGCTGCTGGATGGGTTGAGCCTGATCGAAAAGATGCGGGACAAGGCCGTCCAGACCCCTGTCCTGATCCTCAGCGCCCGGCAGTCCGTCGATGACCGGGTTCAGGGGCTGCAGAGAGGAGGGGATGATTATATGGTCAAGCCCTTTTCCTTCAGTGAGCTGCTGGCCCGGGTGCAGGCCCTGATCAGGCGGGACCAGAAAAACACCCGGCCGACTATCCTGGCCATCGCCTCCCTCCAGATGGATCTCCTGAAACACGAGGTCTACCGGGATGGGGTCAGGATCGACCTGCCCGCCAAGGAGTTTGCGCTCCTCGAGTATATGATGCGCAATCCGGAGGTCGTGCTGTCCAAGACCTCCATCCTGGAGAGGGTCTATGATTACGCCTTCGATCCTCAGACCAATGTCGTCGATGTCCTGGTCTGCCGTCTGCGCAACAAGATCGATAAGGATTATGAGCAGAAGATGATTCATACGGTCAGGGGAATGGGCTATGTCCTTCGGGCCCGGTAAAGAGGACTTTACCGCGGCAAGGATCAGGGCATCTCTTCCCTCCTTCCTGATCGTCTGGTTAGGCGTCGTCCTGTTCCTCGTCTTCCTGTTGTTCTTCCTGAAACGGCAGCTGCAGACCGCTGAAATCCAGGATGTCGAGGGTAGGCTTGCGGCCTATCTTGCCGATAATCCCGTGTCCGGTCTGCTTGATATTTCCCGGCAGCCCAAGGAGGCCGGGGCCCTGCGGGGGCTCTCCTTCATCCGTTTTGTCAAGAGCGGCGAGCAGATCCTGCTGGCCGAAGACGGTTCGACGCCGGTTGATTTCCACCGGTTGGCGGCTCTGGATCCAAAGACATCGGGGGTCTGGATATCCCTGCGGAATCCCGAGAAGCACGGACCCTGGACGATTACGGCCCAGGCGCTTTCCGGCGGTTTGCGTGTCCAGGCCGGCAAGGAGGCGGGGCCGTACGGCCTGCTCTATGACCGGCTGGTCGCAGGCTTCCGGCTGGCCGCTGTCGGCGGCGGATTGCTGGCGCTGGCGCTGGCGTTGGCCTGTGTGAAACGGAGCCTTGCCCCCATCCGGAAGGTGGAATCGGATATTGCCGCCATCCTTACGGACGGGAGGCTCCTGTTGCCCGAAGAGCAGGCGGACAAGGAGCTGACGGATCTCTACGGCCGGTTGAACCGGCTTCTCCGGCATAACCGGCGGCTGATTGGCGAGATGCAGGCCTCGCTGGATAATGTCGCCCATGATTTGCGGACGCCCATGACCAGATTACGGGCGGTGGCGGAGTATGGCCTGCAGGCCGATGCGGATGCGGACCGGCTCCGTGACGCCCTGTCGGACTGTCTGGAGGAATCCGAACGCGTCCTGTCCATGCTCGGGATCATGATGAGCGTGGCCGAGGCGGAATCGGGGACCATGCATCTGCACCGGGAGGAGGTCGAGCTTGCGGCCTCGCTTGCGGATATCGTCTCGCTGTATGAATATGTGGCCGAGGAAAAAAAGATAGGGGTCAGAAGCGATCTGGAACCCGGTTTATGGATACTGGCGGATCGGACCCGTATTGCCCAGGTCTGGGCCAATCTGCTGGACAATGCCATCAAATACGGCAAAGAAAATGGAGAGGTGGTGATCAGCTCCCGGTCTGACGGTGAGGATGTGGTGATTGTCTTTGCCGATGACGGCATCGGGATTTCCACAAACGAGATCCATCGCATCTGGGAGCGGCTCTACCGTGGCGACCGCAGCCGCACCCAGCCGGGCCTGGGGCTTGGCCTGAATTATGTCCGGGCTGTGATTGAGGCCCATGGCGGGACGGTCGAGGTGGAGAGTGAGTTGCAGAAAGGCTCCAGGTTCCGGATGCGGCTGCCCCGTCTTCAGCCCGAGTCCGAAGCGATCAGGCTCAGATCGCAGATGAGCGGGGCATGATCGGAAAGACGGATATCGGGGATCTGAAAATTGCTGACCCGCAGGCGGTGACTGTGGAGGATGAAGTCAATCTGCCGGTGCGGGGAATGGCTGGGATGGGAAGGGATGTTGGCGGTATTGGCGTTTGAAAGTCCCGTTGCGGCCAGGAAGAGTTCAAGCTCCCTGCTTCCCCAGAAGGTGTTGAAATCTCCGCCGATAATCACCGGCTTGCTGATGTCTTTAACCAGATGGTGGAGATGCTCCAGCTGATTCTGCCGGTGCCGGTACTTCAGGGAGAGATGGACAATAAAAAAGACGACCTCCTCCAGTTCCCCCTGGATGACCAGGCGTTTAATCCCCTCATCGAAATAATGCAGGGCATGGTGGAGAACGGTCTTTTTGGTGAGCAGGGCATTGGACTGCATCCTCAGGACCGGGACCTTGTAGGCAAGAGAATTATTTTTATATTTTGTCGCGACAATATGGGCGTATCCCAGCCGCTCGGCAATGGTCTCCGCCTGGCAGGAATTCCCCGACCGGTAGGACCCTGAATCGACCTCCAGAAGCCCGATGACATCGGGATCGACGGACTGGATGAAGGCGATGATCTGGTCCAGGTTGTCGCGGGTATGTTTAAAAAACCCGGCATAGGGCACCGGCAGATGGTATCTGCCCTGGTGGCCTGTCGCATACCGGATGTTATAGAGAAGAAAGCGCATGATATACTCAAGGGCGTGGAGGGAAAAGAAAACGATGAAATTCTCCGCCATGCTGCCTATAATACCATACTCATCGGCATCATAACCAATTTTACTGTGGTTCATTTCAAGGCAGGGCATTTTTATGACGATAATCAGGATAGGGTCACGAAAGAGCAGACTGGCCATGTGGCAGACGGAGACCGTGGCGGCCAGGTTGCAGCAGAATGGCATGGAAACCACCATATGCAGTATGGAGACCACGGGGGACAGGATTCTCGATGCCACCATTGCCAAGATCGGCAGCAAGGGTGTCTTCACGGAAGAATTGGAGATACAACTGGCGGGCGGCATCACCGATATCGCCGTCCACAGCGCCAAGGATATGCAATCCAGCCTGCCCGCGGGCTTCAGCCTGATCGCCTTCACCGAACGGGAACGGGTCAATGATGTCCTGATCAGCCTCGATCCAGACATCGACCTTGAGGACACATCGAGGAAGGTCAGGATCGGGACCTCGTCGGTGCGCCGGATTGCGCTGTTGAAACATTTCTATCCTCACCTGGAAACCGTCGATATGCGGGGAAACCTGCAGACCAGGATCGAGAAGATGAGAAAGGGCGTCTGCGATGCGCTGATGCTCGCCTATGCCGGGGTGAAACGGATGGAGTATCAGGACATGATCGTCAAGATCTTTGACGAATCGGATTTTATCCCTCCCGTCGGCCAGGGCTGTATCGCGGTCGAGGCCTCAGACAATCTGCCGGAAGACAAAAAGAAGATGGTGCGCGACTGCCTGAATAACCGGGAAAGCGAGGTCTGCCTCTTGGCGGAGCGGGCCTTCCTGAAGAAGCTGGAGGGCGGCTGTTCGATCCCGGCCTTTGCGCTGGCGACCCTCGCGGACGGCCAGATCTGCCTGACCGGAGGCCTGGCCAGCCTGGACGGCAAAAAGATTTTAAAGAAAAGCCTGACCGGCCCGGAACAATCGGCACAGAGGCTGGGAGAGGAGCTGGGAAATTACATCCTTGAAAACGGCGGCCGGGAGATGCTGGCCGCGATCCGGCGGACCCAGGCCCGGGAGTGAGGCGTGACACTGAAGTGTATTGAGAGTAACTTATTCATAGATGCTCTCAAGATCTTTGATAGCATCCGGCAACAAGCAAATATTATACGTTTTCATCAGACTTCTTTATCATCCGTTGTTTGTGGAGCCTCTCGATACGCTTAAAAGCAGTATCGAG
>JAJYAX010000283.1 GCA_021779275.1 Deltaproteobacteria bacterium
AGAAATATTCGGCGGGTGGTCAGGAATCAGGCCACCCGCCGTTTTGTTTTCGCCACTTTTGCCCAGCATTGCTTCTTTGCTTCACCCCTTGACTCCCAACCATCATTTTTACCCCGGGCCGGGGCAAAGGTTTGGCTGTTTACTTTTCAAAGATTGTCCTTATATAGTAAAGACTGCTGGTGTCTCAGCAGGAGACCTTACCCAAGGGTTTTATCGATCTACGATTCAGTATCTCCCTCTTTCAACCGCAACAGTATCCTCTTACATCAAAATCATAGCCAATGCCCCTACCACGCCCTTCAGTTACGCCTCTTCCCATTTCCCTGCAGGAGTGTAAGGCGCTCGGCTGGGATTTCGTCGATATCATCCTCGTCACAGGCGATGCCTACATCGATCATCCCTCTTTTGGCGTTGCCCTCATCGGCAGGTTGCTGGAAAGCCACGGATACCGGGTCGCCGTTCTGCCGCAGCCCCATTACGACAGGGTTGATGATTTCCGCAGATTCGGCCGTCCCCGTCTGTTCTTTGGAATTACGGCAGGGAATCTTGATTCGATTGTTGCCAATTACTCAGGGAACGGCAAGGTCCGTCCCTCTGATGCCTATTCACCCAACGGCAATCCCTGGTTCGACAATGACCACACAAAGAATAACCGTCGCCGGCCCGACCGGGCCACGCTTCTCTATGCCAATCTTGCCCGTGCCGCATTTGAGAATATTCCTGTCATTCTCGGTGGTGTTGAAGCGTCACTCCGCCGTTTTGTCCATTATGATTATAAGCAGGAGAAACTGCGGGCGTCCGCTCTCACTGATGCGAAGGCGGATCTGCTGATTTATGGGATGGGGGAAAAAAGCATCATCGAGACGGCTCGAAGAATCGCGGGAGACATCCCCCTGGACCGCATCGCCGGCACCTGCCGGAGACTTACGGACAGAGAGATGACCCTGCAATTTCCCGGTATGGTGAGCCCTGGCCAGAAAGTACGCATCCTCCCCTCATGGGCGGACATCCAAAGGGAGAGGAACCTGTTCATGGAGGCGGAGAGGCTCATCGATCTCCAGGCGAGAAGTTGCTCGCAGGAGATCCTCGCCCAGCGCCAGCAGAGTTCCTGGCTCGTCCAATATCCGGCCTCGCCTCCGCTGACGACCATGGAACTGGATGCGGCATACGAATTGCCCTTCTCCAGAAAACCCCATCCCAGCACTCCCGACGTCCCTGCCTATACCATGATCCGTCACTCCATTACCATCGTCCGCGGCTGCTCAGGCAACTGTTCCTTCTGCGCCATTTCCCGCCATCAGGGCCCGATCATAAGCAGTCGCAGCAAGGCCTCGATCCTCATCGAGGTCGCAAGAATCAAGGACATGGATGACTTCAACGGAACTATAACCGACCTGGGAGGTCCGACGGCCAATCTTTATAAGACCCGATGCTCTTTGACAACGTGTAAGAAACATGACTGTCTTTTCCCTGAGGTATGCCGCCACCTGCATCTTGATGAAGGGGCCTTTCTGGATATGCTGCAGGAGGTCCTGGCCATTGACGGAATTCGACATGTCTTTATTTCATCCGGGCTCCGCATGGAACTCCTGCTGAAAACCCCACGGTTTCTGGAAGCCCTTATCCTTGCCCATCTCCCCGGATCGATAAAGATTGCCCCCGAACACACGGAGGATGAGATCCTGACGCTGATGCATAAGGAGTCCCACCAAAGTCTCTGCGAATTCCTCAACCGCTGCCGGATGGTGGCTAAAAAACTCGGGAAAGAGATTCGCTTTAATCCCTATATAATCACAGCCCATCCCGGTTGTACGGCGCAACACTCCGCCATGATGGTTAAAAAGCTGGCATCGGCAGGCCTGCAGGTCAGGCAGTTCCAGGATTTCACCCCGACGCCTGGGACATTGTCGACAGCGATGTTTGTTACCGGCCTGCATCGCGATACGAATACGCCTATCGTTGTTCCCCGGAATCAGGCGGACAAACAGCACCAGCGTAAAATTCTGGAGGGAAGGCTGCCGCTGCAACCAGGAAGGAGAAAGAAACAATCATGAAAGGATTTCTGCCCTGACCAAACCGGATATTTTCTAAAAACAGGGCATCACAAAAGACCTGGACAACCCGGCTTATAGGTTTTTTCCAGGGGAATACTCATGGTAATAATGGTCGTAATAGTTGAGGAACTTTGACTCAACTATATTTGTTTTAAATCCGTTAAATACCACGCCAATTATTTTCTCTCTGCCGATATCTTCGACAAGTCTCTTGATATGGTCGCGACCGGAGGCGCCCCATCTGACCACCAGGACCACACCATCGACCTGTTTGGCGAGAACAGAGGTTTCCGATGCGGCTTGGTCCGGTGGGCTGTCAAAAAGAATAAGACGGTCCTCATAACGTGAAGAGAGCTCGTGCACCAGTCCTTGCATACGCAAAGATCCTAATAATTCGGAAGGGTTTACAGGCGGACGGCCGCTGCCAAGAAGCGTCAGCTTGTCAATGGACGTTTTCTTTATAATTCCGGAAACATCACACCTCGACTGCAGATAGTCGGAGAGGCCTGGGGTATTAGACATGCCGAAGAGAGCGGCAAGAGTCGGACGCCGCAGGTCACAATCGACCATAAGGCAATATTGATCCATCCCTCGGGCCAGAGATATCCCCAGATTGGCGGTGATGAAACTCTTTCCTTCTTCAGGAGCTGTTGAGGTAACCAGGATTGTCTTCAGGCTCTTTTCTTCATCGGGAGGATGAAGAATCCGGCTCCGCAGAACCCGAAACGATTCCGGCAGACGTCCCGAAGAGCCCATAACCTTAAGCAATCTCTCGTCCCAATGACCAGTCCGCAAAATCCCTGTCGCAGAGGAAGATTGAGGCTCTTCCGTTTCTGCCAGGCAGTCAACGTCTTGAGATGGTTCTTCAAGGTCCGTCCTCTCCCCCCCTTCATTCGTCTCTGCAGTATATCCTTCCCTGAATTTTTCCAACGCCCTAAAAACCTTTCCCATAGTGATTCACATCTGACTTATTCCAGAATTTTGACCAAAAAACCGTGCGCCTTTGTTCCAGATGTTTTTAAACTCAACCGCACCGGAGGAAAAAATGACAGCAAGGAGCAACGCCAGAAAAAGAACCATCAGGAAGAAGAAAAATCCTCTTTTTTTTCTTTTTGACGGGGAAAGAGGCAAAAGATCAAAGGTTTTCATTTCGCCAGGCAGATGCAACTCCCGAACACATTCAGAGACGGTGGTATCATCAATGATCAACTGCTCCTTTGCAAAACCGCTCATCAGAGCATGATCACACAATGTATTGATAAGCCGTGGATTCCCGTGTGTTGTCCGATGGATTACCTTGACGGCCTCCTCTGAGAAAAGACCGCTGTTCCGCGCTCCGGCCCTGTTTAATCTAAAAAGGATGTACTGCGCTGTATCTTCAAAAGAAAAAGGATCGAGATGAAACCTGATACCGATCCGTTGGCGCAACGGCAGAAGGCGTTCATGGGCCAGCCGGTCAAGGAATTCAGGCTGGCCGACCAGAAAAATACTTAAGGCATTCTGCCCACCACCGGCCAGATTGGAGAGAAGCCTTATCTCTTCCAGCAGTTCAACGGACAGGACATGGGCCTCATCAATAATCAACAGGACTTTCTCGTTATTCTTGATACATTTTTCAAGCAGTTCTGAAAATTCCTGCAGGAAAATGACCTTATTTATGAAAACAGGCATTCCTAATTTTGAGGCGATATAGTAAAAAAATTCAGCAGAGGCGAGGAGGGGATTTGCGAGCACACAGACCTTAACCGCAGGCTTTAAAGAATTAACCAGAACAGTAATCAGGGTTGTCTTCCCG
>JAJYAX010000284.1 GCA_021779275.1 Deltaproteobacteria bacterium
ATCATCCAGGGTATACTCCCGGGGAAAGGCATTTTTCAGGAAGACGATATATCGCCCCTTGGCGTCCTCTATCCTGGCCATTTTACCGATCTCGTCGGCAACGGGCCGCAGGGCCTCCATCTTCTGGGAAAAGATCAGATCTTCCATGGAGAGCTCCACCTCATCGGGAAGCTTGAAGCCGTCGGAGGAGAAGATCTTGATGCCGTTGTCCTGGAAGGGATTGTGGGAGGCGGAGATCACCACCCCGGCGTCGGCCCGCATGGAGGTGGTGATAAAGGCGATACCGGGCGTGGGCAGGGGTCCGACCAGGAGGACATCCACCCCCATGGAACAGATACCGGCGGCCAGGGCGTTTTCAATCATATAGCAGGAGACCCGCGTATCCTTGCCGATGACTATCCGGTGCCGCCGGGCCTGGTTCTTGACGGTAAAGGCGATGGCCCTGCCGATCTGCATCGCGATTTCAATGGTCATCGGATAGATATTGGCGACACCGCGGACACCATCCGTTCCAAATAATTTTCTCATCGGATCCTTCTTTGTTGTGTGGGAGTTAACAGGAGGAAAGTCTGTGGCCTTGAATCTTTCCGCCCTCAGGGTTTCTTCTCCGGGGTCTCGGGCTTTTTGGGGGCGGGCTTCTTGGCCGGGCTTACAAATTCAGGATCAATCTTGAGGATCTCCAGGGGCGCCGTCACATCTTTGGCCGGAACAACCAGCACCTTCATGTCCTCACTGCCCGGGATGGCTGCGGCGGTAACCGACAACAGGCCCTTCATATCCACATCCCTTTTCAGCAACATCCGGGGGATCTTCAGGGTTACCTTGACCTCCTCCGGAACGACCTGCTGGATGTTGCCGTCGATAACGGCCTTCACGGGGACATTGGTAATTGTTTTCTCCACCATCTCCAATCCGACAATGATATCCGCCGTGATGGATGTCTCGCCAATCAGATCAACGATGGCGGGTTCAAGGTCAAGAGGGATCTGCTGCTGGACGGATTTGGTCAGACCGCTGATATTGATGGCCGTGGTCTTCAGGGATTCCACCTGGGAGAGGACGGTCTGGGGCCCGGTAATGGTAATGGTATCCGGGGCGATCCGCAGGTCTTTCAGGGTGTAATTGGATGCGACCCTTCCCGTCACTACCGGTGTTACCGTAAATTTTTTCTGGATGAGCTTATCTAAGGAGAGAATGAGAGAGGAAGGTTGCACCCGCAGGACCTGGACTCCCCTGCTTACCGGGATTGATTTATTATCGATGGTGATCACCCGGGTCCCCGGGGTCGCGTCGGAGAGGTCGACCTGCCGCGCAGATTCCCGTTTCCCCATATCCAGGATCAGAGACCGTGGTCCGCGCACGGTCACATCTATCTCTTTTTTGAATTTATTGGAGATAATCAAGTCCTTGGGCATATTGATGATCTCGATGGGCACCAAAACGTTCTTGTCGACGGCATCCTCCCCGCCGACATAATACCAGAGCAGTATCGCCAGACAGAGGGAGATGAACTTCAGGAGCCATTCCTTGGACCACAGTTTTTGCAGATTCTTGAATTTCAGCTGTTTCATGAGCGATGGATCCAACCTTTCCATGAAGAGGCATGGGCCTGCTTCCCGATAAAGATCGCCCTCAGACTATTCCGCAAGGCAGGCTCGTCACCGACGGTGGTCAGCGCCCCGTGCTGCACGAGAGAGACCTCCTGCGTCTCCTCCGAGACGACCAGGACCACGGCATCCGTCTCTTCCGACAGACCGAGGGCGGCCCGGTGCCGGGTGCCGAAACGTTTGTTGATATACGGATTCTGGGTAAGCGGCAGGATACAGCCGGCGGTCTGGATGCGGCCCTTGGTCACGATCACACCACCGTCATGGAGCGGCGAAACCGGCATGAAGATAGAGATAAGCAACTCCTTGGTCAGATGGGCGTCGAGTTCGAACCCGGATTCAACGAAGTCTTTGAGACCCGTTTCCCTCTCTATGATAATCAAGGCCCCGATACGCCTCTTGGAGAGATAGAAGACCGTGCGGATGACCTCGTCAAGCTCTTTCTCTTCGACGTCCGAATTTTTCTGGAAGGGCGATTTGCCGACCTGGGTCAGGGCCCGGCGTATGTCCTGCTGGAAAACGATAATGATGATAAGCAGGATGGAACTTAAAAAGGTCTTCATCATCCACATGAGTGCGGTGAGATCAAGGACGCTCGCCATGAAGTAGACAATGCTCAGCACCACGATCCCCAGGAGCATCTGGACCGAACGCGTCCCCCTGATTATCGACAGAAGTTGATAAATGACAAAGGCGACGGCCAGGATATCGACGACATCCTGCCAGCGTATGATATTGAAAATTTCTAGCATCAGGGGAAAACCGGGTCGCTTTAACGGTTAATGCATTACGGAAGGAGGCCTGCCGGGACAATCAAAGAGTCCCGGCCGCTCTTTTCTCCAACTTGAATCAGTGTACAAATATTTTAACTTTTTTTCCAACGAAAAACTTTTGAAATTGCAGCTTTTTTCGAATCAACCCCAGAAATCGGCCTTCCCCGTCCGGTTTTTCCGCCTAGAGGACGTTTTTCATGATCGCGATGATTTCCTGGGCCTCAGGACTCTTGATGACAACGGTATTCACTCCGGCAGCCAGGGCCTTTTCCCGCGTTTCATCCTGATTATCCGAGGTAAAGAGAAAGAGTTTCATCTCCCGGCCAATATCCTGGGCCCTGACCTGCCGGCAGACATCCAGGCCCGAGATATCCGGAAGCATAAAATCAACAACCGCGGCATCGGGCCTCTCCGCCATTATCATCTCATATCCTTCCCGCCCATTGACCGCTGTGAGAATGTTGAATCCGGCCTTCTGGAACAATCTGGTATACAGACGCCTGATCACCGGATTGTCATCGATCAACACGATTTTTTTGGGCTGTTCGTTTTTGGCCGCAGCCGTTGCGAGGGGCTGATCTCCGTAGAGCAGGAGCTCGTCTCCCAACTGCAGCCGGAGATCCCGGCTGGGCATCAGCAGGTCTTTACCCTCCCGCCGCATTCCCACTATCGTCCCTTCCAGGATCTGGCCTGCGGTCGTCACCGCATGGGAGGCCAGCCCGGATTTCTCGCTGACCATAACCCAATGCGGCAGGTTCCCGATAACCGGATCATGATTGTCCCGGATCTTGTCTTCCATGGTTTTCATCAATATCCGGTCCGCCACCCGTCTGCCGGCTGAGGCGTAGGGTGAGATTACGGAATCCGCACCGGCCCGCAGAATCCTGGATTCCGAGGAGGCGACCTCCGTTCTGGCGACGATATGTAAGGTCGGATTCAACTCCCGTGCCGTGAGTACGGTGCAAAGATTATCCGGGTCGGAATCAAGGAGGGCTAAAAGCGCCCCCGCCTTTTTTATTCCCGCAGCCAGCAGGGTCTCCTCCCGGGTCGCATCCCCCGCCAGGTAGTTATACCCTTGTTCGGCCAGGATCCTCAGATGCTCTTCGGACCTGTCGATGACGACAAAATCAGCTCCGACGTTATGAAAATGATCCGCCGAGGCAGCCCCGACCCGTCCATGCCCGCAGATGATAGAGTGTCTCTGGAGTTTTTTGATTTTTCTTTCCATGGATTTCTTCCTCAGATTCGGATTTGCGGCCCGTTCAATCATTGATTCGGTAAAGGCGTGGGCGGCAAAGGCCAGACTTCCCACCCCGAAGAGGATGAGAAAGATGGTGAAGACCCGCCCCGGCTCGGACAGGGGGTGTATTTCCCCAAACCCCACCGTCGATATCGTTATAACGGTCATATAGAAGGCATCCAACGGCGGGAAGTGCTCAATCTTCACGTAGCCTACCGTACCG
>JAJYAX010000285.1 GCA_021779275.1 Deltaproteobacteria bacterium
ACCTCCTTGTCCATCAGGAAAGTCGTTCCAAAATAGCCGCATAACTCCTCAAGACGGCTGGCGACAGCAAAACTCGCACCGAAGCGCATCTTCCTGTCGGCCAGACGGGCCTCGATGATATCACCGGCAAAAATGCCGATCCGCGTCGGGGGAATAAGGCTCTCCTCAACGGCATAGGCCATCTTGATCGCAGCCTTCAAGGCCCGGATACACATACCGGATTTGCCGACCTCTTCTGCTCTTTTTTCAAAAACCGCAATGGCTCCATCACCGGCGGACGGTTCGATTTCTTGAGGATATTCCGTATCCTCAACAATGATATTCTGCAGATTTTTATAATATTCTATTATGAAATCGCGGATTTCATTTGGCCGCATGTCCTCGGTTATCTGCGTATAGCGAACCATGTCGCTCAACAGAATCACCACCTCTTTTTCCGTGTCCTTCTCAGAGCCGGCAGTGTATGTCAACGGTTCGTTGTTCATCTTGGTTCAGTCAATATCTGATGAGAGGCAGCCATAGGGATACTACACGAACTCCTTTTAAGGATCTTATGCTACATCCGCCCGTCTTGTCAAAGGTTATCACCGGCTCAGGCCTTCTTGAAACGGATGAGGACCTTTCCTGATTCCACCGCATCTCCAGGTTTCACCAAGACCGCTTCAACCAGACCGTCTCCGGGAGAGGAGACCGCGCTCTCCATCTTCATGGACTCCAGGATCACCAGCTCCTGGCCACGAAATACCTGGTCTCCCGCATTGACCTTGACATCCACCACCAGGCCGGGCATCGGGCATTCCAGGATATTTTCCGCTTCCTTGACGGACGGAGGCGGCATGAATCGAGACAGCTTCCACTCCCGCGGGTTATAGATCTCAAAGGTGCGGGTCACACCGCAAAAAGCAGCCTTGGTGAAATTCCCCTGGTACTTCAAGCGGAAATGCGACTCCTGGCCATTGATGGAAAGTTTCAGCCTGCGGCGATAAAATTCCAGCTGCGGGGTAACAACGCGATAGGTGCTGTCATCGACGCAGACCCGCCATTGCAGATTCGATCCATCCTTTTCCAGACGGATATTGAATATATCATCCTCGCTCTTGGCAATATAATCATAATGGCCTTTCTTCAGGCGGGTCGCGCCGACGCGTGATTGCAGCGGCAGAAGCGCGCTCTGCAGCAGGCTCTCCCGCAGATGATAGATCAATGTGGTGGCGGTGGCCATGGCATGGAGGACAGCTGTGGGCGACTCCGGTTTTTTGCTCTCATCCAAGAGATAGGTGGGGATAAAATCGGTGGAGAGGTCTCCCCGGATAAATACCGGATGGGTCAGAACCTGATTGGCGAAATCGATATTGGTAAAGACACCCTCGATATGATAGCCGTTCAAGGCCTGAACCATGCGCCTGCGGGCCTGCTCTCTGTCCTCTCCCCAGGTGATGACCTTGGCCAGCATCGGGTCGTAATAGACGCCGACGGAACTGCCGGCAGCCACCCCGGAATCCACCCGCACATGTGCTCCTTTCGGGGCGGCATACCGGGTGATTTGGCCGACTGAAGGGACGAAATCCCGGGCGGGATTCTCGGCGCAGACCCGCACCTCCATCGCCCAGCCGGAGAGGGAGACATCCTGCTGGCTAATGGGGAGGACCTCGCCTGCGGCAACGCGCAGCTGGAGTTCCACCAGATCCAGGCCGTTGACCAGCTCGGTGACAGGGTGCTCGACCTGGAGACGGGTGTTCATCTCCAGAAAAAAGAAGTCGCGGTTTTCATCCAGGATGAATTCCACCGTACCGGCATTGGTATACTTGGCCTTCCTGGCCAGGGAACAGGCCAGGCTGCCCATTTTCTCCCGCAGATCGGCATCCAGGGCGCAGGACGGCGACTCCTCGATGATCTTCTGATACCGCCGCTGAATCGAACACTCCCGCTCTCCCAGATGCACGACGTTTCCATGGTGATCGGCCATGATCTGGATCTCGATATGCCGGGGCCGCCTGATACAGCGTTCGACGAAGATACGCTCGTCGCCGAAGGATTTCCGGGTTTCCTGCTGACAGAGCCGCAGGGCCGAGGCCAGTTCTTCCGGCCTGTCCACCGCCCGCATGCCCTTGCCGCCGCCACCGGCGGCGGGCTTCAGCAGCACCGGATAGCCGACCTCGGAGGCGATCAGCGTGGCCTCTTCCAGCGTGGCGACCGGTTGAATATGACCGGGCACCGTCGGCACCCCGGCCTTGATGGCCAGCTGCTTAGCCGCGATTTTATCCCCCATGGAGGCGATGACTGAAGCCTGCGGCCCGATAAAGGTGAGACCGGCGGCCGCCACCTTTTCGGAAAAAAGAGCATTTTCGGAGAGAAAGCCGTATCCGGGGTGGATAGCCTGACAGCCGGTAGCCAGCGCCGCCTCGATGATCTTCTCCATGACCAGATAGGACTCGGACGGCCGGGCGCCGCCCAAGGAGACCGCTTCATCGGCATTGATGACATGCAGACTTCTGAAGTCCGGCTCCGAATAGACGGCCACCGTCCGAATGCCCAGGCGTTTGCAGGTAGAGAGTATACGTACGGCAATTTCACCGCGATTGGCTATAAGAATTTTTTCAAACATACCTGACCTCACAGGGGAATATTGCCGTGTTTACGATCGGGCCGGCCGCTCTTTTTATTCTCCAGAAACTGGAGGGTCCGGATGAGCCGGTGCCGGGTATCGCGGGGGAAGATAACGTCGTCGATATAGCCCCGTTTGGCGGCCAGAAACGGATTCATGAAATGCTTCCGGTAACTTTCCATTTTTTCATTGAGCAGGGCGTCCGGGTCGGCGGCCGCCTTGATCTCCTTGCGGTAGATGACCTCGGTGGCCCCGCGCG
This sequence comes from Deltaproteobacteria bacterium, assembly GCA_021779275.1. Classification (GTDB taxonomy): domain Bacteria; phylum Desulfobacterota; class Desulfobulbia; order Desulfobulbales; family Desulfocapsaceae; genus CAIUQR01. The sequence goes on from JAJYAX010000285.1 coordinate 2,865, forward strand.
CGCCCATGACCGCGATCTCCGCCGTCGGCCAGGCATAATTGATATCGCAATGGATATGCTTGGAATTCATCACCACATAGGCCCCGCCATAGGCCTTCCGGACGATCACCGTGATCCGGGGCACCGTCGCCTCGATAAAGGCGTAGAGGAGTTTGGCGCCATGCCGGATAATACCCCCGTGTTCCTGCTCCGGCCCCGGCATGAACCCGGGGACATCGACCAGGCAGATGAGGGGGATATTAAAGGCATCGCAGAAACGGACAAAGCGGGCCGCCTTGGAGGAGGCGTTGTTGTCCAGGGCCCCGGCCAGGACCGCCGGCTGGTTGGCCACAAGGCCGATGGTCTGCCCCCCCATCCGGCCGAGACCGCAGATAATATTTCCGGCAAAATGGGGCTGCACCTCAAGAAACTCGGCCCCGTCCAGAATGCTGTAGATCAGCACATTCATATCATAGCTCTGGTTCGGATTGGGCGGAACCAGGTAGTCAAGGGCGGGATCGATACGCTCGGGCGGATCGTTGAGATCCAGGATGGGCGCCTTCTGGCGGTTGTTGGAGGGGAGGTAACTGATCAACTGCCGGACCGCGCGCAGGCAGAGGATATCATTGGGATAGACAAACTGCGCCACCCCGCTCTTCCGGGCATGCACCTGGGCGCCGCCAAGATCTTCAGAGGTGATATCCTTGTGAATAACCGTCTTGACCACATTGGGACCGGTCACGAACATATAGGAGGTCTGCTCGACCATAAAGACGAAATCGGTGATGGACGGGCTGTACACCGCCCCGCCCGCGCAGGGTCCCATGATGCAGGAAATCTGCGGGATGACGCCGCTGGCGTTGACATTCCTGTGAAAGATCTCTCCGTAGGCCGCCAGGGCGTCGACACCCTCCTGGATACGGGCGCCCCCGGAATCGTTGAGGCCGATGACAGGAGAGCCGACCTGGGCCGCCAGATCCATGATCTTGCAGATTTT
>JAJYAX010000286.1 GCA_021779275.1 Deltaproteobacteria bacterium
GTATTCGAATCTGTATTTTATATTCACATTCTTTGAAAATTTCAAAGGCCACCTCTTTTAGCGGCCAAAAACTCTTTATAGAAGGTGAGTGTCTGTTCGCACATGGATTGTGTCGTAAACTTCTCCCTAATCCTCTTCTGCCCTGCGATTCCGTATGTTTTCAATCTGTCAAAATCAGACAGGGCCTCTCGTATGCCTCTGGCCAGATCTTCAGGATCGGACGGACCTACAAGCCAGCCGGTTTCACCATTGACAACTGTTTCGAGACTTCCGCCATGCGCCGTTGCAATAACCGGTTTCCCCATGGCCATTGCCTCAACGGTTGTTCGTCCAAAGGCCTCAGGTTCTTTTGATGATGTGGAGAGGACGACATCTGCAAGCATCAAGGCCGCCGGCATATCCGCACAATGTCCGACGCACTTGACCTTGTCCTCTAAATTATGTTCCTTGATGAAGGTACCAATTTCAGTCGAAAATCCCGAATTTTCCTTGAGATCGCCGACCAGAATCGCCTGATACCTCTGATCCTGCAGGCGCAGAAGACTCAGAAGAAAAAGGTCCTGCCCCTTCCAGCGTGCTAAACGCCCCGGAAGCATTAAGACCGGGATATCAGCCGCTATCTCCCACCGCGACCGGAGAGCATCAAGACGATCTGAACTGACCTTGGCGGGATCAAAGTGGCTGTCATCCACCCCGCGGAAAATCACCCGTATTGGCCTGCTGACGGAATAGTTCTCGGCTATATGTTGTTTAATACTCTCGGAAACGGCGATGATCCCTTCTCCCTTGGTCATTATCGCGCTGTAACTGTTCACGGAATAAAATCCATGGAAGGTTGTGATAAGAAGCGGCCGCTTATCTTTGGGCAGACTCTTCCAGGCCAGATACCCGATCCAGGCCGGCATCCGTGAACGCAGATGCAGGACATCGACATGTTCTTTGAGCAAGAGCTGCCGTAGGGGAAGGATATAGTGGAGGCAACGCAGGTTTTTCGCGCCAACGTCCCATTTGATATGCCGGCTGTTCTCCTGCTCAAGCTGGCAGACAAGCCGTCCTCCTCCTGAAATGACGATGGACCGATGTCCCCGCTCAGCCAGGTACCTCCCCACCTCCAGGGTCCCTCTTTCCACGCCTCCCCCGATAAGATCAGGCAACATCTGTACAACCGTCAGTTTTTCTTGAGCCATCTTCTCATTATCTCTTCGGCGCATCGGCCGGCTTCATTCAAAGGTTCATGCAGTTTCCATCGGGCAGTGCCCGCCCGCCAGTCCGTAAAAGAAACAACGAGCCCCTGCTCCAATAAATGTGTCTCACTGCGCTTGAATTTATTGTGTTGGTTTTTCCAGACGACCGGTAAAATCCCTACATGACATCCGGCAGAAAGCGCCTCATAGACCATGGACATCGAATCAGCCGTCACCCAGACTCTACCGTTTTTGTAATATTGTTTTTCAATCCAGCCGGTTGGCGTATTTTCGTATCTGAAAAATGTAATATTCTCATATTGTCCGGCCATCTTTTCCACCAAAACAACCGTTTCCTCCGGCGTCCTGGGCGAGGATGATATTGTCCATTCTTTTTCGTGCTCTTTTGAGACAAGATCCAGGACATAGCTGCCGATATCCTCCGAACTCCAGTGATGACTCTTAGTATCCACCCCACCCAGAAGAATCAATGCCTTATCCCGGTCATGTCCCGCCTTTGCCTCTGAATAATTAGGAGGACCGACGGTGAGAAAGACATTCTGTCCTGCTTCAATGCCATCGTGCTGAGGGATGCAACAGAGATCGAATCCAGAGCGCAGGATCCGGGCTGGCGCCATGCAGACAATGCAAAAGGCGCCGGAGCGCCTTTTGCAGCACAACATCGGGATATGCGTATGCACCCCTGCTCCGATTACAATATCATACGGCTCCTTCGCAGCGGTTGATAAAAAAACCATGCCGAGGATATATCTAAGCCATGCCGACACATCCTGCCAGAGAGACGTATGATCAATATTTATCGTGGTCACCTCCAGAGAATGCAAATGCTGCAGTGCTCTTACAATCCCCATGCTCTGTTTTTCATGGCCCGGACGTCCATCCAGGAAGACGGCTACTTTCAAAGGAAAGTCTTCATGTATTTCCATATCACTCAGGGTGCAGGATGAGGCCAGGATACAGGAGGATTTCAGAGATGCTCATGGGTCCAAAAGGGAGAGAGCCGTTTTGACATTCATTTATCTTCAATCCGGCACAAGAGAATGTGCTGATTATTTCTTATTGTTGCGGTTGAGGCGGTGGAGGCCGACGACCAACTCCCGCCAATTTAACGATTATCTGATTGGATTTCTGTAATCTGGAGGTCATCGTTTTAAAAAGATGGCTGGAGACATCCGGATATTTTTCTATAATTTCATCCAGTTTATCACCTGGAAACCGTTTCACCGTACTGCGTCCCTGGGAAATAATGGAAGCCGTCCGCTGTTCCCCGGAGATGGCGGCCATTTCACCGAAATACTCACCCGGTTCAGTCAGTTCGGCTATCTTTTTCCCTCCTTTTATCACTGTCAGTCCACCTCGGATGAGCTTGAAAAAGTCAATATCCGTATTTCCCTCCCGGATAATCATATCCCCATCTTCATAGTTTTCCACATCAGGATTCACGAGATAGGCAGGCAGGCTCTCCTTGTGGGCGACGGTTCTGCGCAAGGCCTCTTCAATACTGGTTATCCCTTTTCGAACTTTCTTCAAGGCAGCCTCTCGCAGGGGAGTCATGCCTTCTTGAACGGCAATTTTCCGTAACTGATCCTCAGAGATCTGGGCGCTGATAGCCTTGGCCACTTCATCCGTCACTTCCATGAGCTCAAAAAAACCGACTCGTCCCTTATATCCGAGATTGTTGCAATCCGGGCATCCATTAGGGCCATAGATAACCAAATCCTCGACTTCATCTTCCCTAAACCCAAACCGGAGCAATTCATTTGTTTCATATTTAACCGGTTTCTTGCATTTCTGACAGAGTTTCCGGCCAAGCCGCTGGGATAACACCATGGTTATGGAGGAGGCCAGCATATAGGGCGGTATGCCAATGTCGGCAAGACGAGAGATCGTTGCCGCACTATCGTTTGTATGCAATGTGGAAAAGACCAGATGTCCGGTCATGGCCGCCTTGATTGCAATTTCCGCTGTATCCATATCCCGGATCTCACCTACCATTATTATATCGGGATCCTGGCGGAGAAAGGCCTTGAGGGCCGCAGCAAAGGTCATCCCCACGTCGGTATTGACATTAACCTGATTGATTCCTTTAAAGTTAAACTCGACAGGATCTTCCGCCGTCAGAATTTTTATATCTTCACTGTTGAGGGAGTTGAGCGCGGAATAGAGGGTAACGGTCTTTCCTGATCCCGTCGGTCCCGTTACCAGAAGAAGCCCCTGCGGACGATTCAAACAGCGCTTCAACATATCGAAGGTTTCCTGTTCAAATCCCAGGTGGGTGAGATCCACATTCAACGAGCCCTTATCGAGGATACGCAGAACGACAGACTCGCCAAAGAGTGTCGGCAATGATGAAACCCGGAAATCAACCGACCGGTTTTTGCCCATCCGCATCTTGATTCGGCCGTCCTGAGGGACCCGTCTCTCCGTGATATCGAGGCCTGCAAGTATCTTCAGCCTGGCAACCAGCGCATTCTTGATATTCAGGGGCAGATTCATGGACTTGAAAAGCGCCCCATCCTTACGGTAGCGAATCTGCATGGTTTTTTCATAGGGTTCAACATGCACATCGGAGACACCCTCCTGGACAGCCTTGACCAGAATCCCGTTCACCAGCTTGATAATCGGGGCGTCAGAG
>JAJYAX010000287.1 GCA_021779275.1 Deltaproteobacteria bacterium
TCTGCACCCCGCATGATGTCTGGGGCTATTCCTACTGGGGGACGGGCCTTGCGGAGGGTGATATCCTGTTGATCCCGATGCAGGGCGCCTACACCTACAGCCTGCGCCAGGATTTTATAAAACCGCCGCCCCAGGTGGTGACGGTGTAGTTTTTTCTTTTTCAAACCGGGAATCCGCGTTATGAAGAAAGAATGCGGATCGGCCAGCGGGGATAATCGAGGTATTGTTCCCCTTGTTGTATCGGTTCAGATGTATGAACGAAAAATTTTAGAGATGAGCAGAGAAGATGGATAAAAATTCCCCGAAAACTGAAGGTCCTTTCCAGTCGGAAGCCGGCCTTGCCGATGTCGTAGCCTGCAATTCAGAAATCTGTTTTATCGACGGTGAGCAGGGCCGCCTGGTCTATCGGGGCTATGACGCCACGGAGCTTGCGGAGGTCAGCACCTTTGAAGAGGTGGCCTATCTCCTCTGGTACGGGTGTCTGCCGAGAATGACCGAGTTCCGGGTCTTTCTGGCCGGGTTCACCGGTTCCATGTCCCTGCCCGTTGAGACCACGATGATCCTCAGGATGTTTCCGAAGGCGGTGACCCCCATGGAGGTCATCCGGACCGCCGTCTCGTCTCTGGGGCACTGGGATCCGGACAGCGGCAACACCAACCTGGACGCCTCTCTTCGGAAGGCCCAGCGCCTGACCCTGCGCATTCCGCTGCTGATTGCCGCCCATCAGAGGCTGCGGCATGGGCATGAGCCGATTAATCCCATTGCCGGGCAGGGAATCGCCTTTAATTTCCTCTACACCCTGCATGGCAAGATCCCCGATCATGATCTGGTCAAGGCCTTCGATGTGGCGCTGATCCTGCACGCCGACCATGAGCTGAATGCCTCCACCTTCGCGGCGCGGGTGACCGCAGCCACCATGGCGGATATCTATTCGTCGGTGACAAGCGCCATCGGCGCCTTGAAGGGGCCGCTGCATGGAGGGGCCAATGCCGAGGTGATGAAGATACTGGAAGAGATCGGCTCCCCCGAAAAGGCCGAGGCCTATGTCCTGGATCAACTGGCGGCCAAGAAAAAGATCCCCGGTTTCGGCCACCGGGTCTATCGCTGCGAGGACCCGCGGGTCGCGGTGTTGAGGAAGTATGCCGGGAACATAACCAGGAAGGTCGGCAAGACGAAACTGTTCGAGATCACCCAGGCGGTGGAAAAGGTGGTCCTGGAAAAGACCAAGGTCTTCCCCAATGTCGATCTTTATACCGCCTCCCTCTACAACGCCATGGGCATACCGATTGAGTTGTTCACCCCGATATTCGCGATCAGCAGGGTCGTGGGCTGGACCTCCCATATCCTGGAACAATGGAGCAACAACCGGCTGATCCGGCCGCGGGCCGAATATATCGGTCCTCTCGACCTGCAGTTCAAGCCCATGGAGGAGAGGACCTGATGCATTACGTGACCCAGGACAGTGTCGCCTCTGCTTTCTTTCGTGCCGATTCCCGTCATTTCGGCGCCCTTTTGAATCCAGAACGTGTGGTGGAGGTTGCATAAATGAGCAGAAAATTTGATATGGATGAAGAGGATACGAAATTTGCGCTGTGCGAAATCTGTGACAGCGATATCATGATTGATTTCTATTCTGATATCGGTGATACGGTTTCCTGTGACGACTGCGGGGCGCATTATATCCTCCGCTCCATCTCCCCGGTCAGGATCTCACTGATCGAGGGGGAAGACGATGATGAGTCCTGTAAGGATCTGGACTTTGACGATTAAGGTCTGAGATGAATAAACTGTAGAAATCGAGATTAGATCTCACAAGGGCAAACGAATGATAAAGGTGGAGCCGATCCCTTCTTCCGTCTCGAAGGTGAGGGTTCCACCATGCTTCTGGGTGATTACATCGTGAGATATGGCCAGGCCCTGTCCTGTCCCCCGACCGACCTCCTTTGTGGTGAAAAAAGGATCGAAGATCTTTTCCCGTATTCCTTCCGGGATGCCCGAGCCGGAATCCCGGATGCGTATCTCCACAAATGAATCCACTACCCTTGTGGAGATATGTATCTCTCCTTTTTGTCCATCGGGATTGCTGCCAAGTTTCTCACCTATAGCATGGGCTGCGTTGATGAGCAGATTGAGAATAACCTGTCCCAACTCGTCAACAAGACAGGGAACAGGCGGGAGATCAACGGCCAGGTCCGTTGTCACATTCGAGACATATTTCCATTCATTACGGGCTACAAGAACGGTTGTTTCAATGACCGAATTGACAACCACCGGCTCTTTTGTCCTGGAAGAAGGATGAGAAAACTCTTTCATGGCCTTGACGATGGAGGTCACCCGGGAGATGCCGTCCTTCGTCTGTTCGATGGCCGAGGGTGCCTCTTCCGTCAGATACTCCCAGTCCGCCTCGTCCAGGGCCGACTGCAGCCTTTGAGCTATCTCCGGAGGGGCTGCGGATATTGCTTTCCTGATTGATTCAGTTATAACGGACATCCCCTTGGTTGCCTCTTCCAGGAATTCCATATTGGTGCTGATAAACTGCATGGGCGTATTGATCTCGTGGGCGATTCCCGCGGCCATCTGGCCGATGGACTGGAGTTTTTGGGCCATGTTCAGCTGCCTCTCCAGGGCTTTGCGTTCGGTGATATCGAAAAGGATAAGAGCCTGGGCCTGAGCGCCTTTGTAGACCACGGAAAGAACATTGCGCTGGACCGGAACCAATCCGCCGTTCTGCTGTTGGATGATCAGTTCACTGTTCAGCAGCTGTCCATTGCCTGCTGCTTGCAGAGCATTGGTTGTACGCATGGCTTTTTCCGTCAAATTCTGCTTTGTGCAGCCAAGCAGGAGTTCGGCGGTGGAATTGCAGTCAAGAACCTCTTGGGTTTCCCGGTCAATGACAATTACTGCGGCTTGAATACCTTCCAGCACCTCCTGCAGGAAGGCCTGATTTTCGATGACTTCCGCCGTCCGTAATCTGACGGTTTCTTCCAATTCTTGTCCGTGGGTTATCAACAGACGTTCCCGTTCCCGGTAGAAATCGATTTTTTCTGCCAATTCCTGTGGAGAAACATTGAGCCGGGACAGGATATTGGCATAGGCCCGCGCCAGACTGGCCTTTTCCATCTCGCTGAAGATATTTTCTTTGTCGAGAGCACGATGGGCCATGGCGGCTCCAATGGATCCAGCCAGCAGAATTTCGATACGCCGGTACAGCTCGGCAAAGTCGATAATCGAGATATCCTTTTTAGTATGCAATGACATGTCAATCAGTTGGGTACTGATTATCTCCTCACTTTTATCCGTGTGGAAATAATCATTGAGTACAGAGAGAAGCGCCGCTTTTTTCCAGTCTATAGCAATGGAATCGTCTCCTGAATGTTTTATCGACCTCATCGGTTTTGTCTGGGTGATGGACATGAAATCCAGGGCTATGTTGCGTTCCTCTTCGCTCTGGCCAAAGAGTGCGGAGACAAGGACGAAGGCGCCGATGTTGAAGAGAAGCGACCAGAAAACCGTATGCGAAAGGGGAGGCAGGGCGTTGAGACCAAAGAGATGCTCAGGACGGAGAAGGCGGATACCCCATGGTCCGTTGTCAAGTAAGGCCGTGGTGAACAGACCGCTCTTGATAAACGCGGGGAGTAGGAGGGTATAGAACCACACTGAAAACCCGGCGGAAAGACCGGAAAGAGCCCCAACCATACTGCCGCCGGGCCAGAAGACGGCACAAAGTGCCGCCGGGGCAAATTGCAGGACGGCGGCAAAGGAGATAAGCCCCATATTGACTAGGGCGTAGGACGTGCCCAGCTCAACTTGGAACCAGCCGC
>JAJYAX010000288.1 GCA_021779275.1 Deltaproteobacteria bacterium
CTCATGTAGCCGGTCTTTTCCCTGACCGGCTTCTTGGGCTGCCCGGCAGTGTGTTTTTCCGGCCATGACCCAAGCGCACCCGCCTGTTGATTTCCTGTGTGATAATCATGTGCACACCAGTCTCTGCCATCATGCCATGGGGACAATGGAGGATTATGTCCTGGCAGCAATCGCCAAGGGACTGCGCCGGCTCGTCTTTCTGGAGCACATGGAGAGCGGCATCGAATATTTCGATACAACATGGCTGTCCGAATCGGACTTCGACGATTTTTTCAAGGAAGGGGAACGGTTACGGGAAAAATATCACACCGTGCTGGAGATCGGACTGGGGGTGGAACTCGGGTTCAATCCACCCCACAGGGATGAATTAATCGAGAGGGTGCAAAAGAGGACCTGGGACCAGATCGGCATATCCTACCATTACTGCAGACATCCCGGTTTTCCCTATCACCTGAACCTGGTCAGCCGGAAAAAATGGAATATTGAGGCCATCACGCAGGCCGGCTGCGGCCGGCTGCTGCATCAGTATTTCGACACACTGATCGAGGCCGTCGAGTGTCTGCCCGGGACCTTCCTCTGTCACCTGGATGCAGGATTGCGCTATCTGCCCGATCTCCGCTTTACCCAGGGCCATATCGACAAGATCGCAGACCTTCTCGACGCGGTACAGGCAAAATCCATGGGCCTTGAGATCAATACCTCGGGCATCGCCCTCCGGGGAGAGCCCTTCCCGGCGGCTCAATTTGTGCAGATGGCAATGGACCGGGAGATTCCCCTGCTTGCCTCCTCAGATGCCCACAGACCCGACGATGTCGGACGCTATTTCGACAGACTGCCGGACTTCCTGAGGGCTTGCCGGTAAACAGACGATCAATGCAGGAATTCACCCATGGCCGCCTTCAATGATGTGGCGTTGAAGGGCTTGTTGATGATCTTATTCACCCCGGCCCTGATTGCCGCCTCGTTATCCTGGGCCTCGTTCTGGGTCGTCACCATGATTACCGGCAACTGCCCCGGTGAATATTTCTTTCTCAGGGCCACCGTTAATTCTATGCCTGTGATATCGGGCATATTGAGATCGGTCAGGACCATCACCGGTTGTTCTTTCTGCAGCCATTCTATCGCTGAGGCCGGAAATTCGAAGAGCACAGGATCAAACCCCAGCTCATGCAGGGTGGCCTTGTAGATATTCAGAATCATCCTCGAATCATCGACGGCAACCACCTTGGGCCTGGCAGTCTCTTTTTCTTCTCCACTCAATTTACCCGCGAAATCCGTGTTCCCGTGCTCCACAAGGAGATGGTGATAATGGTCTCTGATATCTTTATGGGCATGCGGCAGATAGACGAGCGCCATCTCCTGAAAGACCTCTTCGCCAGCCAGGCTTAAGAAAATCTTGTCGACCTGGGCATTGACGATGATTTTGGCGATATGCCGGGCGTCATCATCCTTGTTGCGCAGCAGGTTTTTAATACCTGCGGCAAGTATTTCCGAATAGTTCTGGTCGATTGCCCTAGCTGCCGCCACGCAGACATGGTCCTCCTTGTCCGTCAGACCGGCGGTCAGCGTGTAGGCGCCCTTCTTAAGCGGAAGTAAGGCCAGGGCCTCATAGGCGGCGAAGCGGACGTTGGCATCCCTGGGTTCATTGGCCAGCAGTTTCCGGATCGGATTGATGGCCGACTCATCCCCGATATCACCCAGGATATTGAGAGTATGAATCAGGAAGTCGGGGTCGTCATGGAGAAGATTCTGGATCAGGTTCGGCACCGCCTTTGGACCGATACTGACAAGTTCCTTTTTGGCGTAGGTCCGCATATGGGCGTAATGGGACCGCAGGGTGTCGTTCAATTTATCAAGGGAGACCTGATCCTGGACCTCGGTGAAAATCGACAGGATCATGAAATCCAGTTCGTTGTCGGTCCCCATGCGCTCCGCCAGGCGATGCATCGCCGTTGGTGTCCCGACCATACCCAGAGATTGGATTGCAGCGATGATCAGTTCGCGATTGGCGGCATAGAGAAAGTCGGTCAGGGTGTTGATGGCCTGCGGGTCACCGAACTGCCCCAAGGTCTCAATGATCTGGAGGATCTCTTTTTCATCCTTGGATTCCGCGATGAGCTTGATCAGTATGGGTGTTGCCTCTTCCAGATGCAACTCACCCACCACCTGGATCAGATACCCCTTATTCTTGATGGCGGGTGAAGCAAGGAGCTTCAGAAGCATTTCGGGATAGGCCAGCAGGTTCGAGAGCAGGGTTTCCCGGACAACGGGCATGGTATCCGTAACCTCTGCATGCTCCGTCAACAAAAACAACAGCAACGGAGAGGTAAACTCCAAATCCCCGCGCAGCAGCTCGTAGATGAGTCGATTCTGAATGGTCTTATCAACCTGCCCGATATGAGAAAGAACGATCTGTGCCTTCATGGCATCCCGGGTCTTAATATTCTCCTGGATCTCTTCGACCATATGGGTGGCATTCAACGCAACCATAGAGATAAACCTCATTTTTCAACAATTTGAGATGATAGATAGTACTCGTATTCTGGCGTCCTCATATCCTATCACAAGGGGTTGCGCTTTGTCCACGGCAGGTTTGATACTATTTGCCGCCACGAGCTGGAAATCAGGCTATCTTCCAGCTCTCTTTCCCGATAGCGGCAGGATCCGACCCAGCCCTATGGCAGCCAGGTCGCGCCGATCCGTTTGATCACGTTGAATCCGCCGCTCAGCACGATGTTGTTTTTCCGGCCGATGGAGTCCAGAAAGACCTGGACCTCATAGGACCTGCTGCCGGCATTGCAGAAGATGATCAGATTTTTATCCGCAGGGAGTTCACTGTACCGCTTACGGATCTGGTCATCGGGGATGGAAAGCCATATCTCCTTACCGAATTTCTCAATAAAGGGGGCCGCCTGCTGCGGATGCCGGACGTCAAGGACCCGCCAGTCGGGATGGCTTGCAATATCGGCCATCCAGGCATAGAAGGATTCCATACTGATGGTGCGCAGTCGCCGGTCACAGATATTGCCGGCCACGTAGGCTGCGGCGTTGATGGTGTCGATGGCGGCCGAAAAGGGCGGTGCGTAAGCCATTTCCAGGTTGGCGAAGTCGTCGATGTCGGCGCCTTTCGCCAGATACGCGGCGGCGGCGTCAATCCGGGCGGAGATGGAGTCGTTCATCGGACCGACGGCCTGCAGGCCAAGCACCTTCCTGGTCCTCCGGTCAAAGACCATCATGCAGCAGACTATCCCCTGGGTCGGGAAGAAATGGGCACGGTCCGCCGGCGCCGTGAGCGACACATCGGCGTCGAAACCCTCGGCCAGGGCGGCTTCCAGACTGAGCCCGGTTGCGGCGATACAGACATCAAAGGCCTTCATGATGAAGCTGCCGACGCCTCCCGGAAAGGTGCTCGGGATGCCGGCCATATTATCTCCCGCCACCCGGCCCTCCCGGTTGGCCAGAGAACCAAGGGGGGCATAGAAGCTTTTCCCGGTCAGCAGATGCGGGATTTCCACACAGTCTCCCGCCGCATAAATGGCGGGGTCCGAGGTCTGCATCCGTCTGTTGACCACGATGGCCCCCATCCTTGAGACCTGCAGACCGGCCTGTCGCGCCAATTCGGAGCGGGGCCTGACCCCGGTGGCCATGATGACCAGATCGGCCTCCAGGGTGCGCTTACCGGTGCGCACACCGGTGACCTTCCCCTCCTGTCCCAGGATCTCAACGGCCCCCTCCTGCAGATGGACCGTTACATTCTTGTCGCGCAGATGTTTACAGAGCACCGCCGCCATGGGCCAGTCCACGATCTTCGG
>JAJYAX010000289.1 GCA_021779275.1 Deltaproteobacteria bacterium
TGCTGATGTCAATCCGGCCTACTGTAAGCCTGCCGGTTTGATGATGCGTCTGATGAAGGCCACCGATGAGTATGGCGGTGGTGTTGCTACCTACTATATGACCTCCGGAAAACTCCTCAACATCTGCCTTGATCTGCTCAAGCTGCTCCGTGAGGATGCAGAGAAGATGGCAGCCGGCGACCTGCATGAACTGCTCCGCTGCTGGGAGAACTACCATCGTATCTGGTGTGTTGAGGCCCATATCCGTCACATTGAATTCCGTAAAGAATCCCGTTATCCCGGATTCTACTACAGGTCTGATTTCCCGACAGTTGATGATCAGAACTGGAAGTGTTTTGTTAACTCCACTTTCAATCCGGATACCAAGGAATGGAAATGCGAGAAGGTTGAATGTGTGAACATTCTGCCGACCGAGCCCTGGCTGTAATATTTTGAGGGCGCGTTTATACTGATGTAAAAAAATCTCCAGGAATCTTGTGATTCCTGGAGATTTTTGCTATGTACTCCATTTTAGCTTATATGGATTAGAGTGTGGTCTCTGTCTCTACTCTATATAAGCTAAAAATGTTTAGACTGTTTCAGTGAGTTTTTAACTGTCTTGATTGGGTAAAGGTCTTGATATTTCTGTATCTGAACGTGAGATAGCATTGGTTTGATCTGTTAAAGAGTGACAATTGTACAAATATATTTAAGAGCAACAATGGAGGAAAGGTATGACTGACGAGCAAGGCACCTCAGGTGCAATTTTGGTCGTGGGCGGTGGCATCAGCGGGCTGACCTCAGCCCTTGAAGCCGCCGAAGTCGGAAATGATGTGTTTCTGATTGAAAAGAGCGCCTCTTTCGGCGGTCGTGTAGCCCAGCTTAATCAGTATTTCCCGAAGCTGTGTCCACCGAGCTGTGGTCTGGAAATTAATTTCCGACGTGTGAAAAATAACCGTAGGATTAGGACCTATACCATGACCACGGTGAAATCCGTCAGTGGTGCTCCCGGTAATTACAAGGTGGATCTCGAAATCGCCCCAAGGTATGTCAACAGCAACTGTACTGCCTGTGGCGATTGCGCCGAAGCCTGTCCGGATATGATAGACAATGAGTTCAACTTCGGGATGAATAAGAGCAAGGCTGCGTATCTGCCTCATGATATGGCCTATCCTCGTCGGTATGTCATCAACAAGCAAGGACTTTCCGCTGAAGGCGCAAAGGCGGTGAAGGCCTCCTGTAAATACAATGCCGTTGATCTGGACATGCAGACGCAGAATGTGACGATTAATGTATCGTCCATTATCTGGGCGACTGGCTGGACTCCCTATGATCCGACGAAGATGGATAATCTGAAGTTCGGCCAGTCAGAGGCGATTATAACTAACATGATGATGGAGCGCCTCGCTGCGCCCAATGGTCCCACCGGCGGTGCCATCGTTCGTCCGGGTGACGGTAAGGAAATTACCTCCGTTGCCTTCGTTCAATGTGCGGGATCACGAGATGAAAATCATCTGGAATTCTGCTCCCATATCTGCTGCATGGCCACCCTCAAACAGATGACCTATGTCAGAGAACGTTATCCCGACGCCAAGATGTATGTCTTCTATATTGATCTGCGTACTCCGGGAAAATATGAAAAATTCCGGGAAAAACTCACAAGCGACAAGAATTCCTTCTTTATTAAGGGAAAGGTCGCAGAAATTATTCCGGAGGCCGATGGTGGTGTGACGGTTGTGGCTGAGAATGCGATAACAGGAGAAAAGATTCATCAGAAGGTTGATATGGCCGTACTGGCAACAGGAATGCAGCCCTCACTGGGTCTTCAGGGGGCACCTGTCAGTCTGAATATGGATAACAGTGGCTTTGTTATTTCTGACTATGAGAAAGGCATGATATCAGCTGGTTGCGCTAAAAAAGCCGCTGATGTCGTTACCACTACCCAATCATCCACTGCAGCTGCCTTAAAGGCAATTCAGATATCCAGGAGGTAATGATCAATGGCTAAGACATACTGCGCATATATATGTACAGGCTGCGGCATCGGTGATGCTCTCGATATTGAGGCTCTCTCCGAAGTCGTAACCGGTGAAATGTCCATGGACTGCAAAACCTCAGCGTACCTCTGTGGCGCCGAGGGCCGAGCACTTATCGAAAAAGATATAAACGAAAATAATGTAAATACGGTAGTTATAGGTGCCTGTTCGCCGCGAGTGATGCAGAAGGAATTTGATTTCGGACAGGATAAAATTACGGTTCGAGCAAATCTTAGGGAACAGGTTGTATGGGCCCAGGGCAAACCGGCCGAAGGCGAAGAGCCCCATGCCGAGGCTGCAGCCTTTCTCCAGGAATCCGCCAGTGACTATATGCGGATGGCCTGCACCCGTGCGCAAAAAACAGAATTGGCAGTCCCATTCCAGCTTGCAACGGAAATCAATAAGACCATTCTCGTTATGGGTGGTGGGATAGCCGGACTGACAGCCGCTCAAGAGGCGGCGGCGGCAGGATATGATGTTATTTTAGTGGAAAAAGAAGCTGCACTGGGTGGAAAGGCTGCCGGTTGGCGAAAATCCTTTCCCTCAAAGGCTCCTTGGACCGATCTGGAAGAGAATCCAGTGCCGGCATTGATAGCTGCGGTTTCCGGGAATAAAAGAATTACCATTAAGACGGAAACGGAAGTAGCTCGGATCGCCGGCTCTCCCGGCAGTTTTTTCATATCCTTCAAGAAAACAGGCGAAAGAATCGAATGGGATGCACCTGCGAAGGTCACGGTTGAAGAGAAAGACCTGATTGACAAGGGCGAAAAAGAAGATCCGAATAAAGGGCTCAAGGTTTATACCGAGATCGATCCTACCGCCACAAAGGTTGGTTCAGTGGTCCTCGCCACCGGATGGAAGCCGGCTGATGTTTCGCAATATGAGCATTTGGGGTACGGCAAGGTGAAAAATGTCGTTACCAATGCCGAATTTGAGAAGATGGCTAAAAATGGAAAGGTACCCGCCAATGTGGCATTTGTACAGAGTCCCGGCGGTGCTGCAGACGATAAGGATTTCCCGTACTGCAATTCGGTAACCTCTATGGTTGCCTTGAAACAGGCGCAGTATGTATGTCAGGATAATGCGGATGGTAAGGCTTATATCCTCTATCAGCATATGCGGACACCCGGACATATGGAACTCTATTATAAGAGTGCGCAGCAGAATGACGGCATTTTCCTCACCAAGGGAAATGTCATGAAAGTGGAAGAGGGGGTCGATAACAAGCTGACAGTGGCTGTTAATGATACCCTTCTTGGCGAGGCCATACGCCTTGATGTGGATATGGTTGTTTTGGCGGCCGGTATGGAACCGACAACCCTGCACGAAAATTCCGTTAATCTCGCCTATCGCCAGGGGCCTGCCTTTTCCGATCTTGGGCTCTTTGATGGGTATGCTGACTCTCATTTCATCTGCTTTCCCTATGAAACGCGGAGAACAGGCGTTTACACCTGTGGTGGCGTGCGTAAGGCTGAGACCATGGATGAGACCATCGATGATGCAACAGGCGCCGCCTTAAAGGCGATTCAGTGTATAGAATCGACGGACCGTGGCGTGTCCGTTCACCCGCGTTCCGGGGATGCGACCTATCCTGAGTTCTTCATGCAACGCTGTACGCAGTGTAAACGATGTACGGAGGAATGTCCCTTCGGCGCCCTGGATGACGATGAAAAGGGGACTCCGCTGCCCAACCCCACCCGCTGCCGCCGGTGCGGGACCTGCATGGGCGCCTGCCCGGAGAGGATTATCGGCTTCAAGGATTACAATATCGACCTGATCGGGTCCATGATCAAGGCG